>NZ_JAUBQR010000167.1:0-14482 GCF_036701385.1 Microcoleus sp. Pol12B4
GTTTGCCGCCGGTTTCAATGATTGCGTAAGTCATGGGATGGTTGTTGAGATTGCCGTACAGGTAGCTGATGAGTCATTGGTCATTGGTCGTTGTGGACTTTTGACTGCTGACTGCTCTCGAGCTTTTGGAATGTCTTAACCTGATCCGAGCCGGATTTAGACAGACAATCTACCATTGTTGCGGATTGTTGTATTTTTGTCAAGGCTAAGCGAACTTGATATTTTTTAATTGTTAGTTTGAAAACCGATGCAAACCCAAAAAACCCGGTTTTTTGCCGTTAATGCCGGCTGTAACGCGTCTTCTCAGGAAAAAACCCCGTTTCTGACCACCCTTGCGTAAGTCCGATTTTATTTCTTTACGGATGCTTACAGAGTTAAATGTAAATTGTCTCACATTCTCTCTTCTGAAAGGTGGCAGGTAAAAATGGCCAATCGCATCTGGAAATTCTTAACTACTGATATCAAAGAACTGTGTTCCGCCGAAGCAGCGGAGGGAATCGGAGAAGCTGGAAAAACAGCCGCAGAATTGGCAAAAATGTTCAAAGAACAAGAGCTGGACAATAGCAACTTGCTGCTAGAGGTTTTGAACTCTCCCTTAGCTCAACTTGTGGGAACTGGATTGCCATTTGTCGGGATTGTGGCGAAACTGCTGGCGTTTTTTATTGAAAAAACTCAACAGCAGCCGACTTTATCTGAGTGCATTTTCCTCGTCAGTCAGGCGGCTTATTTGGAAAGTTTTAAGGAGTTTCTTGAACAAGATGAGAGTCTGTTAAATCGCATCGGGCAAACTCCGGTTTCCGATAAAGTCAAGCAGTTGCTTAAAAAATTGGCGGATTTGGAATTTAGCGATAAAGCAGCCACAAAAACTGTTATTTGCTTCCGGGATTCGACATTAGCCGAGGAATTCAACCTAGTGCTATCAGAGCGGCTGCAACAAGCCGGACTGAAGGCCGATGAAGCTCAAATTTTGACAAATAGAGTTGCTGCTAATACTCACCGCTATTTAATCGAAGCTTGGGCAGTTTCCGGCGAAGCAATGAAACATCTTGGACAGCCTTCTTTCAGCGAATGGCGGGAGGAACAGGAGAAATATCACAGCATTGATAATTACTTGCAAGAACAGATTTCCTCTCTACCGCTAGAATCGGTATTTAAAGAAAATTTCTCATTCAAGGATATCTACGTGCCTCTGAAGGCAAGGCCAATTGATAAAAATGGCGCTGTTAATAAGCGTGCAACAGCATTTGATTTAGAAACTTGGGCAAAAAACTTGCTTGCAGATGAAAACAAACAAAATCTGGTGATGTTCGTCGAAGCTGGGCCCGGACGTGGTAAAAGCGTTTTTTGTCGGATGTTTGCTGACTGGGTGCGGCAACATTTGCATCCAGTTTGGACGCCCGTGTTAATTCGACTGCGAGATATTCCCACATTGCAAAAGAGTTTTCGAGAGACGCTAAAAGATGCAGTTACTGCTGGTTTTGCTAGTGATGAGGGCTGGTTGATGGATCGAAACACACGATATTTGTTTTTCTTGGATGGCTTTGACGAGTTGGTGATGGAGGGGAGAAGTAGCGGCGGTTTAGAGCAATTTCTCAAGCAAGTAGGACAATTTCAGCGGGACTGCGATCAGAATTCGGAAATGAGACACCGGGTTTTGATTACTGGCAGAACTTTAGCTTTGCAAGGGATTGAAAGGCAAATGCCAGATAACCTGGAGCGAGTCAAAATTCAGGTGATGGATAACCGACTACAGCAACAGTGGCTGAGCAAGTGGAAATCCCAATTTGGTGCGGCAAAAACCTCAGCTTTTAAGCATTTTTTGCAACATCAAAGCTGTCCACAAAATGTAAAATCCGAACTGTCGCGAGAGCCGCTATTGCTTTATCTCTTAGCAGCGATGCACCGGGACGAAACCTTGAAAGTTGAGGATTTTCAAGGAACTAACAGCACTCAAGCAAAAATTTTGATTTACAACCAAGCGGTGAATTGGGTACTCACAGAACAGCGGTCTAAATTGCTCAATCGCAAGTTGACAGAATTGGAAACAGAGGATTTGCGGCGCATCCTTACAGAAGCAGCGTTGTGCGTGGTGCAGTCGGGAGGGGAATGTGCTCCTGTGGCGATGATTGAGGAACGATTGACAGCAGATAACTCGGTTAAAGCATTACTTGAAAAAGCACGAGAACGGATTAACGATGATCCTCTGAGAAATGCTTTGGCGGTTTTTTATCTTCAGCAAGGCAGTAAAGAAGGTTCTGTGGAGTTTGTACACAAGAGTTTTGGTGAATTTCTGTGTGCGGAACGATTGAAAGAAAGTCTGGAAGATTGGACGAGACCGGGAAACAAACGTATTAAATTTAATACTAAAGACTCTCAGATGGACTGGGAGATTTATGATTTGTTGGGTTATGGGCCGTTGACGGGAGAAATTGTGGAATATTTGATGGGGTTGTTAACAACTCCGGCTGATCCAGGGGAGGAAAATCAGTTTCACCTTGTGGAGTTATTCCAGCGTCTGGAGGGTTTTTATGTGCGGTGGTGCGAGGGGGAATTTATTGATGCGCCGCCGGAAAATTTGCCTCAAAAGAAGATGCGCCTACTGCGAGATCAATTGAGAACCTCAACCTTGGGACAGCGACAAATAGATATTTATGCTGGTTTGAATGCGATGATTTTGCTGTTGGAGTTGCACCGTTACAGTCAGGAGACACCTGAATTCAAAGACAAAATAATGTTTTATCCTTGCGGGAAACCTAATGCTGAAGGTAAACTTGACGATGCAAGTCGGTTGTTGCGTCTCATAGGTTATAGCTGGTGTGTTGGGGGTTCTGGCTTTCGCCAAACAGTTGGGAGATTCCTCAGTGGCGCAAACCTCAGCGGCGCAAACCTCAGCCACGCAAACCTCAGCCGCGCAGACCTCATTGACGCAGACCTCAGCGGCGCAGACCTCAGCGGCGCAGACCTCAGCGGCGCAAACCTCAGCGGCGCAAACCTCAGCGGCGCAGACCTCAGCGGCGCAAACCTCAGCGGCGCAGACCTCAGCGGCGCAAACCTCAGCGGCGCAAACCTCAGTGGCGCAAACCTCAGCGGCGCAAACCTCAGCGGCGCAAACCTCAGCGGCGCAAAGCTTTTTGCCGCATACCTCAGCGACGCATACCTCAGTGGCGCATACCTCAGTGGCGCATACCTCAGCGACGCAGACCTCAGCGACGCAGACCTCAGCGACGCAAACCTCAGCGGCGCAAACCTCAGCGACGCAGACCTCAGCGGCGCATACCTCAGCGGCGCAAACCTCAGCGGCGCATACCTCAGCGGCGCAAAGCTTTTTGGCGCAAACCTCAGCGGCGCATACCTCGGTGAGCGCCCTTTTGGAGATATCGAATGGGATGAAAATACAAAGTGGGAGAATGTTCTAGGTTTAGATACAGCCGTTGAGGTTCCAGAAGCGTTAAGGCAACAGCTAGGAATGGAGTAGAAACCTTTTTCCCGGCTTGGCGTATCATTTTTATGAACAGGCTTTCCGGCCTGTCCCACAATGAGTGAATTTTCTTGTGGGGTGGGCGCCAGAGTCCGCGCCCGAAAGGCCGATCGACCTTCGTATGTCGATCGACCTTATTTTATCCAAAAGGTCGATCGAACGGGATTCAAGCCGTCGCAGAACATTTGCGCGATCGTAACAATTCCAAAGCTTGCTGTTTCACCCTTCCCTCCATCACCTCTTTTTGCAAATTAATAAAAGCCTCAAAATCTTCTAAACCGTACTTAGTCATCTGCAACTGCTGTCGCAACTGTTCTTCGGCCTCAACCGTTAAGTAACCTGTTGCCAAAGCTTTGCGGACAATTTTACTGATTAAAGTCATAGTAGATTTACCCTGAATACACCTACGTTAAAACACTGAAGTTTTGTCACCCGACTAACTCAGCTTTTAGTTTGTTTCATAATTATCCTTAAAATAGGTTAAATCTACCTTAAGGTCTATGTAAATAAAGTTATTTTTGATACATCCCTGAAACTTGAGCGATTTTAAATGTACAGTGCAATTAAATTGATCTATTTAGTTTTTGTTAGCTCGCATTATTCTTCAAATACATTAAATCTACCTTAAGGCATAATTTAAACATAGCGATTTGTGACATTGAAAATTGTATAAATTTTGAATGTAGAGTGCGCTTAAATCCGTATATTTAGTTTCTGTCTAACAACAGCCGCCATTCTCTGACAGCAAAAGGAGGAACCAGCACTTGTGTCTCATTTTGATTTTTCACGGGCAAACTCAAAAGCAAAGGTCGATTACTTTCCAATTCTGTAATTATTGATTTGAAATCGTATTCTCCGACATTAATTGGCAAATCGGACTCGTTCCAAATATCATTAGTCTTGCCAATTTCGCGCTTGCCCGCCACAACTTTCAGCGGAACCGGGTGCTGCAATTCTGTTCCAGGAAATCCTACTAATCTCAGATTTAAAGACTTTACTACTCCCGACTTGACCCGTTTGTATAAAACAACTTGCCATGCTTTGTCATCTGTATCACGCAGGCTTTGTACGGATCGGAACATTACTGTCTCGGCAGTTTCTGGATATTTGTGAATCGACGCGAAAGCGGGCGGGCTGCTAGCTAATATCAGATACAAGCACAAGCTAATAATAGTTAAAGTTCTACGCCAACAATAATGTTTTTTCACCTTGCAATACCTCCGATAATTTACACTTTTTTACCAGAACATAGAAAAATAATAGATTTTGTATAAAGATTATTAAGGAATGAACAATAGAAGATAAAAAGCAGGCAGCCTTTGTTTGTATAAATATTATTCATGGATGACCAAGTTAAACGCTAAACCTGCTCTGAAAATCTCCATAATTGGCTTTATTTCCAATCATTTTCAGCTTGGGATAGCACGTAAGCTGAAACATCGATAATTTGTTGTTCCGACAAACGATCTTTGTAAGCTGGCATAATACCTTTGCCGTTAGTTACTAAGTTGGAAATGTTGGCGATGGAATCCATGCCGTATTTTTTTAATGCTTTTTGTTTTAAGTTTTTCCCGCGCCTGATAATGTTGCTACCGTTGATGTGACAGCCTGCACAGTTGGCGCTAAAAATTTCGGCTGCGGTTGTGGGATTTGTAGTTATATCTGCGAGGGCGATTTGGGAATTAGTGGCGATTTCTACAAATGCCAGTGTCACTATCAATAGAAAGGTGGTGAGAATGATTTTTAAGTTCTTTAGCGAAATCATTTATTTGCAAGTTGAAAAATAGTGCTGGATTTAAGGATATCACTAAATACGGATTTTGGGGTTAACTCAGCGATTTATTCTTCCCAATCGAAGGTGCGGGAAACGGCTTTTTTCCAAAAGCGATATTTTTGCTCGCGAAGTGCGATCGGCATTTTCGGTTCCCAAGTACAATCCACCGCCCAATTGTCCCGCAATTCGGCTAGCTGACTCCAAAAACCCACAGCCAAACCGGCCGCATAAGCCGCACCGAGTGCAGTAGTTTCTGCTACCACAGGTCTCACCACAGGCACTCCCAAAACATCGCTCTGAAACTGCATCAGCGTGTGATTTCCCACCATACCTCCGTCTACTTTTAAAGACAAAAGCTGCACTGCTGAATCCTGATTCATCGCATCCAATACTTCTCGCGTTTGCCACGCGGTAGCTTCCAATACTGCGCGGGCAATGTGTGCCTTAGTCGCGTAGCGAGTTAAACCTGCAATTACTCCCCGGGCGCTGTCTTTCCAATAGGGTGCGTAGAGTCCAGAAAAAGCGGGGACAATGTAAACTCCGCCGCTATCTTCGACTGTATTTGCTAATGTTTCTACTTCTGCAGATGTGTTGATGATGCCCAAATTGTCCCGCAGCCACTGCACTAAAGCTCCGGCGATCGCAATACTGCCTTCCAAAGCATACACAGCGGGCGATTCCCCCATCTTGTAGGCGACTGTTGTCAGCAACCCGTTTTTTGAAGGGACGATCGTCTCACCGGTATTCAGCAGCATAAAACAGCCCGTACCGTAAGTATTTTTCGCCTCTCCCAGACTGAAACAAGTTTGCCCGACGAGGGCGGCCTGCTGATCGCCCAAAGCAGCCGCAACTGGAACACCTGCAAGCAATCCTTTTGCAGTTCCAAAAACTTGACTCGAAGGGCGAATTTCTGGCAGCATCTGGCGGGGAATTGCCATTATTTCCAAAGTTTCGGCATCCCAATCGAGGGTTTGCAAATCCATCAGCATGGTGCGGCTGGCGTTGGTAACATCGGTAATATGCGCGCCGCCAGTCAAGTGCCAAATCAGAAAACTATCGACATTGCCAAAAATCGCATCCCCTTGATTTGCAGCTTCCCTCAATCCTGGAATATTGTCCAGCATCCACTTAATTTTCGGCCCGCTGAAATAAGTTGCCAGCGGCAAACCGCATCGTTTTTGAAATCGATCTTTGCCCTCAACTTCAGCTAATTTATCGCAAATAAAGCGAGTGCGGGTATCTTGCCAAACAATCGCATTGCCGTAGGGTTTGCCAGTTTTTCTGTCCCAAACAATTGTAGTTTCGCGCTGGTTGGTAATACCGAGTGCAGCAATATCTTTCGGGTCAATATTGCCGATTTCGAGGGCATTTTTAATTACGATTTGGGTGCGCTGCCAAATTTCATCGGGATTGTGTTCAACCCATCCTGGTTGCGGATAGATTTGCTGGTGTTCTTGTTGGTTGCTGCAAATTATCTGTCCCCGACGATCGAAGATGATAAACCGGGTGCTGGTAGTTCCTTGGTCGATCGCTGCTACGTATTTTTTTGCCAATTGTCTAAAACCTTTTTAGTAATGAGCTATTTAACGTATATGATACTATGTAAAATACAACCTAATCCCAAAAAAATTAGCTTAGGGAGCTCCACAAGTTGAAACTGGCAGATTTGCTGAGGCTCGATCGCACAATTAAGGTTATTGGCTTTGACGACGCTCCATTTTCTCGTATAAGCGGCAGTCAGGTGTCGATCGCGGGCATAGTCTGCGGGGGAACTCGATTTGAAGGAATGGTGTGGGGACAAGTCCTCCCCGACGGATTAGATGCCACGGATGCTATTTCTGGGCTACTCATTGGAGGCAAATTTTTGCCACAATTGCATCTGGTTTTGCTAGACGGAATTGCTTTCGGTGGCTTCAATATTATTGACCTTCCTGAGTTAGCATCACGACTGCAAATTCCTTGCGTTGCTGTCATGCGCCACCAACCAGATTTAGCTGCTGTTGAAAAAGCCCTCCGCCATTTACCCGACTCGGAATACCGTTTACACTTGTTGCGGCGCGCCGGAAAAATTCACGATTTTGAACCTTTCTTTTTTCAAGTTTGTGGCGAACAACCAGAAGTAATAGCGAGGGTGCTTCACCGTTTGACAGACACTGGGAAAGTTCCTGAAGCTTTGCGTTTGGCTCATTTGATTGGTGCGGCTGTAATTACTGGAGTTAGCGGCAGTTCTGCTTGAATAAAAGCTAATAGAATGGGCAAGATGCCCGTTCCACAAAAAGTAATTTTTTTTGTGGGTTTGGCATCCTATCCGCCCATGAAAAGCTTATTATAAATGATGTTATTCGATGAGTTGGTACCTACCTACTTACTTACACAATTTCGCCGTCAATTTCACCGAATTCGATTTGAGTTCCCAATGCCAAAGTCAGGGTACTTTCAGGTTCTACCATTTTTATATCGCCTTGAATGTCTGTAGCCCACCAAGCGCGATCGGACAAATTTGTCAATCCTAAAGAAAGCTCGTTTCTCGATCGAGAAGTGACTATAGCTACAAGACCGTTAGATACTGCGGCTGTTAAACTCGGTATGTCAGAGGTGAATAGTTGAGTTCCCACACTCAGAGGAATAACTCGACTGCCTAATTTGAGAGAAAATGGAGCGCTCGTAAAAGAATTTACTGCGGGCTGATCTGATATAAAGGTAGGCGGAATATTTGCCGATGTTGGGGCTGGCAAGTCAGAGTTTCCTACTGTAATTGTACAGTTGCCGATTCTCTTTTGGTCGCCCGATCGCAAATAAGTCATTGCCCCGCTATCAACATTCTCGCAAACAATTTGACCTGCTTCTAATTGAAACCGCATGGCCAAGGGCGAAACATTAGGAATGCAGATAATAGAGAAATTTTCATCGCTGCCAAAAGTCACTGGTTCCGAACCCAGAGTGAGAGTGCGATTTGCTCCCGTATCGTAACTAATCACTAGCCAAGCTTTGTTGAACAAAGTTTCGGCTACCACTAGCATAATTCCAATCCAAAAACCGATCGCAGCACACCCACTTAAACGGCCTGCACATTGAGCTAAAGGGTCAGCATTACCCGATAAATTATAAGCAAATAGAATAAACAAACAGCCGCCCAAAACTCCTCCAACACCGCCGCCTCCCGTGCCGCGAAGCGCTCCCAAATTAGGAATCCGCTGTGCAAGTCCCAGTCCTAACAAACTGCCAGCTATTCCCCAGCAAATTACTCGTAATAATTCGTTGTTTCCGTCGCCAATTCCGCTGTAAATACCTTCGGCGATCGCCCCAGAAATCGCTCCTGCTATTAAACCAAACAATCCGCCATTTTTTAAAGCCTGTTTAATTTGAGGCTTGCCTTTGATATAGTAATAATAGCCGAACATGATAGCAGTAGCAATACCACCGCCTACCAATCCAAACCAGCGACCTGTAGACAATACACTGTCAAAAAAAGATTCCGAACCAGGGAGTCGCTGCATGAAAGGTTCGGTGATGAGATTGCCGGCGAAACCGCCGACAGCACCGCTAATCCCAAACTGCAAAGCTTTTTTAAGGGCTGATAGATTTCTTTTCACGGCGCACCAGATTAAAAGTGAGAGTCAAATCTAGCTACAAGCTCGAAAGTTACGATTTCCGATGATTTTGATATCTTGCACCATGATTTAGAACAGGCTGTCTGGCCTGTTCGACAAACACAAAGAGTGGAGTTTTCTTGTGCGTAGTAGGGGTTGGGCAGGAGCCATTGGGGTTAACTTAAGCTTTTAGTCAGCCAGTCCTCCCGCTCACTCGGCACGGGAGCCAGGGAATGAATTCCACCGGGCTTATAGCGAAAGTCCTCTAATAAAAGAGGACTTAATCATTCATTAGTCCTCGGAAGCGAAGACTTTCGCTTTGAGGCTCTTGTTTCAACCCCTGACGGACTATCGGTTTTACCTTAAGTTGACACGTCTTGGACAAGAGATCCCGTCCGTCCACGATTTATTGAGAATGGTGCAAGATGTGAGACGATCGCACATCTCCCCCTCTGTCTCCCGCCTGTGTCCCGCCTGTCTCTCGCCTGTCTCCCTTTCCTCTCACCAAGAAGTCTTTGACCTTCGTGCCGTCGCCCGCCACACTTTCCCCTCAATGCTTGATCGCCTGCAACCCTTGCTGCCAGATAATTTTAGCAATTTTTTAACTTTGAAATTTTAACGCCGAACACCTTAGCGAGGGCCCAAATATGAAAAGGAATGTTACAAACTATTACAGTAACACTCAGAATGTGAACATAATGCCTCAAAATACTTGCGAGAGGTAGTTGTGTCAGAGAAGCAATATCCTTACTAACTGCCGAACAGTCACTCGATCGCCACTAAGTGGCCTGCTGCAATCTTGATCGTAAATTAAAGATCGCATCAGTCATTTATGGTATTGTAAGCGACAGGCTTAGTGCGAGCACTCACAACCGCACCGGCGTGAAGAACCAGCGCCGTTAAGCACCGAAGGCAGTCACCCACCAACAACTTCAACAGTTGCTGAGTGTGGAAAGTCCAGCCTTCCCCGTCAAAGCTCCTGCCTGAGCAGGAAAGATACGGGACGCAAGCGCCCGCCTTCGCTAGCTCAGCGCAGAGCAGTTCATATAGCAAAATATCCAGCGGGTACACACAAGATGAGTATCGTCACCAAATCAATCGTCAACGCAGACGCCGAAGCTCGCTACTTGAGCCCAGGTGAATTAGATCGGATCAAGAGCTTTGTCACCTCTGGTGAACGCCGCGTCCGCATCGCCCAAATTTTGAGCGAATCCCGCGAACGCATCGTCAAGTCAGCAGGCGACCAACTTTTCCAAAAGCGCCCTGATGTTGTTTCTCCCGGCGGCAACGCTTACGGCGAAGAAATGACCGCAACTTGCTTGCGCGACCTCGACTACTACCTGCGTTTGATCACCTACGGAATCGTAGCTGGCGACATTACTCCGATCGAAGAAATCGGTATTGTCGGCGTCCGCGAAATGTACAAATCTCTCGGCACCCCGATTGAAGCCGTCGCCGAAGGCGTTCGCGCTATGAAAAGTGCAGCAAGTTCGCTGCTGTCTGGAGAAGATGCTTCCGAAGCTTCCTCTTACTTCGACTACGTTATCGGTGCGATGCAGTAAGGAATTTCGATTTTAGGTTTTCGATTTTAGATTGAAACATTGGGGGTTGCCGGCAACAAGTTAAAAGCTTTTGCAAATAACCAGCCAGTTAAAAATCTCAAATCCCAAATCCCAAATTCCAAATTCTAGCTCCAAAATTGGACTGACTCAGCCACTTTCAAGGAAACAAGACAACCATGCAAGACGCAATTACCGCCGTTATCAATTCCTCTGACGTTCAAGGTAAGTACCTGGACATCAGCGCTCTAGACAAGCTCAAGAACTACTTTGCTTCTGGCGAACTGCGCGTCCGCGCCGCTACAGCCATCAGCGCCAATGCAGCCACAATCGTCAAAGAAGCAGTTGCTAAGTCTCTGTTGTACTCTGATGTAACT
Organism: Microcoleus sp. Pol12B4; assembly: GCF_036701385.1. NCBI lineage: Bacteria > Bacillati > Cyanobacteriota > Cyanophyceae > Oscillatoriales > Microcoleaceae > Microcoleus > Microcoleus sp. Pol12B4. The sequence continues at coordinate 10,779 of NZ_JAUBQR010000167.1, forward strand.
CGTCCCGGCGGCAATATGTACACCACTCGTCGTTATGCAGCTTGCATCCGCGACTTGGACTACTACCTGCGCTATGCCACCTACGCTATGCTAGCTGGCGACCCTTCCATCCTCGATGAGCGCGTGCTCAACGGTTTGAAAGAAACCTACAACTCCTTGGGCGTGCCCATCGGTTCTACCGTACAAGCAATCCAAGCAATGAAAGAAGTCACCGCCGGTTTGGTCGGTTCTGACGCTGGTAAAGAAATGGGCGTCTATTTCGACTACATCTGCTCTGGCTTGAGCTAAGACTCAGGAAGAAGGAAGAAGGAAGAAGGAAGAAAGAAGAAGAAATAACATTTATTTCTTGCCTCTTTTAACTTTTAACTTTGGACTTGTTACCTTTGACTTTGAAAAGAGGTCAGGGAAGTTGAGAGTGATTGCTAGACCGTCAAAGGCTTGTCGAGAAAGCCCGACGAGTTTTAACGAGCTAGTTTTGACTCCTAACTCCCTGCCTTCAATCTTTAAAAAATCCATCTAATAATCTGTAAACCTACTCAGGAGTTAGTTTCCCATGAGAATGTTTAAGGTGACTGCTTGCGTCCCCAGTCAAACTCGCATCCGCACTCAGCGCGAATTGCAAAATACCTATTTTACTAAGCTCGTTCCTTACGACAACTGGTTCCGGGAACAGCAAAGAATTATGAAAATGGGCGGCAGAATTATTAAAGTGCAACTGGCTACCGGTAAGCCCGGAGCTAATACAGGTTTACTTTAAGAGCCGAAGCTGGATTAGTAGAGGGGTAAGAGGTCGCGATCGACCTCTTTTTTGTTGTTATAGTAGTAAGGAAGAATTTCCAAAGTTGTTAATCTAATCATTGATAAATATTTCAATAAGCAGAAAGTATAACAGCGATTATCGCTAACAAAACAGCAAGCATTTGTGGTAGTGTAATAGCCTCTTTCAAGAATAAAGATGATAATAATATAGTAATCAGCGGGTAGATAGAGGTAACACTCACTACATTGGCAACTTCACCTTTACCAAGGGCTATAAAAAATACTAATGATGCCACCGTACCACAAACGCCAACTAACATGGCAAACAAAATTCCCCTAACATCTCCCTCAAAACTAAAATTATTAGTGTGGAAAATAATAAATAAAGTAGTTAAAATAGCGCCAATAGCTTCATAAACAAAAGCAGTTTTGTAGTCAATATATTTAGTCGCTAAATTGCCAAAAAATCCCCACAAACCATATAATAGCGAACAAATTAATGCGTAAATTAACCAATCTGGTACTTTAGCCATCTTTGTTAGAGTTTATTGAGATCATTCTAAAATCCTATGGCTAATGACATTCGACGCTTGATTCCATTTTTTGACCCCAGCGCGTCTCAATGGGCCGCTGAGGCCCGGTGGCTCAGGTGGCTGACTTTTCTGTGGCTGTTTGTCGGGCTGACAGCATTGTTTTCGGCTTCCTATCCCATTGCCAATTATGAATTTGGAGACGGCCTTTATTATTTTAAACGACAGCTAATCGCAGTGGCGATCGGGCTGGCCGGTTTTAACTTGATGGTATACTCCCCCCTGCGGTATCTGCTGAAAACAGCTCAATTAGGCGTTTTATTGCTGCTGGGATTACTGTGGCTGACCTTGGTTCCGGGGGTGGGAACCACAATCAACGGGGCGACTCGCTGGATATCTCTGGGTCCGGTTCCGATTATTCAACCTTCTGAGTTGATCAAGCCGTTTTTTGTTCTCCAAAGCGCCCGCATTTTCGGCAACTGGTCCCGGTTGACGAATAAAGTTCGCTTAACTTGGCTGGTAATTTTCGGTGCAATGCTGTTGGGAATTTTGTTGCAGCCGAATTTAAGTACCACCGCTTTGTGCGGGATGACTTTGTGGTTGGTGGCTTTGGCGGCGGGCTTGCCTTACTTGCAGTTGGGCGCAACGGCTATGGGAGGAATGCTTTTAGCCGTTTTAAGTATTAGTTTTAGGGAATATCAGCGCCGCCGGATTATGTCTTTTCTCAATCCTTGGGCTGATCCGATGCAAGACGGCTATCAGTTAATTCAAAGTCTCCTGGCTGTGGGTTCTGGGGGCATTTGGGGTGTAGGTTTGGGGATGTCGCAGCAAAAGTTATTTTATTTGCCGATTCAGTACAGCGATTTTATTTTTGCTGTGTTTGCTGAGGAGTTTGGTTTGGTGGGAGGTTTTTCCCTGCTGCTGATGTTGGCGGCTTACTGTACTGTGGCTTTGAGAGTAGCGATGAAGGCTAGAAATAGTGAGAGTCAGTTGGTCGCGATTGGGGTGATGGTTGTGATGGTGGGACAGTCGCTGCTCAATATTGGGGTAGCGACGGGGGTTTTGCCGACTACGGGTTTGCCACTGCCGTTTTTTAGTTACGGGGGTTCTTCGATGTTGGCGAGTTTGTTGTTGTCGGGGTTGCTAATTCGGGTGGCTAGGGAGAGTTCTGAGGCTGATGTGGTTTCTTTGGACGGCCTCCGTGGAAAGTCTGGAAAGCCGAAGTTACGATCGAACAACGGCACCGCACAAACCGAATAATTTGTCAAGTTATTTCCTAAACTCGCGGATAATTAGAAACCGGGTTTTTTAACCACAATATTTGCTTAAAACCTTCAATAAGAGTCAAAAAACCCGGTTTCTTTATCTTCTGCTGCGGTATCATTCCGCGCGATCGACTATTTCCGCCCGTCACCTTTATTTGGCGGTTCTTCTTGTTGTTCTTGAGGTTTAGCTGTGATCTGAGTTAATTCTTTTTTGTCTGGTTGCGGTGTTTCTTGAGTTGAGTTAGCCATTGAGTTTTGTCCTAAATAGATGCACCGCTTAATGATATCTTTTCCGGCTACAAATGTGTTGCTGTAGATAGGGGGAGGAAAATCAAGACAGACAATTCTGATGCAATTCGATTTTGGCTTTAATATTAGACAGCATTATGTAAATGCAAATGGCGGTCGCTTGCTATACTGCTGGAGGGTGGCAGCCAAAAAAATCGGAGGCGGACGCAAAAACACCTTTGTTAAGAATTAAATGCCGAGATCGATCTCGAATGATTAACCCTTGCGGCTGCAATTTTCCCAGCATTCGCGTTACTGTTACCAGAAAGAATTGGTTTAAAGCCGGAACTGCGATCGGGAGAAATTAAAAAAAGACTATTCATTACTCCAATCCTCTTCCTTCCAGGTAGATGTCGCTATCTTGCGGTCAACAGTCAACAGTCAACAGTCAACAGTCAACAGAACCGCGTCATGCAAATCGCATTAGCAATATCTTGATGTGTCAAGCGGATATTCAAACCAGAGGGCTGTCAAAAGTTATGAAACTGCAAAAAATTGGATTGTCCGGACTCATCTCAATCTTAGCGGCGCTGACTATAGGTGAGTTTCGGTTTATCCCTAACTCTCAATTTAAAATCATCAATTCTCCGGCCTTGGCTCAAACTCAAGCTCAGCGGAAAGCCGAAGCAGACCGACTGTTAGACCAAGGGCGTCAGCAGTATCAGATTAGTCAATTTCAAGCTGCATTGCAGTCTTGGCAACAGGCACTAATAATTTATCGAGAAATTAAAGACCGCCAAAGCGAGGGGAAAGCTCTGGGAAACCTGGGAGTTGCTTACGATTCCCTCGACGACTACGCCAAAGCATTGGTGACAAGTTAAAACTTAATTGCATTTGTCAATCAGTAATATTACTCAAAAAA
>NZ_JAUBQR010000168.1:0-14437 GCF_036701385.1 Microcoleus sp. Pol12B4
ATGATTTGGTTAACTTGGTATTTAAACAGAAACCCGTTCCAGGACAGCACATTTTTGTTATAAACGCAGACATTGCCTTTATCAAAAAAGAATCCTTTATTTTGACTAAAGGGCAGCTTTCTGTCTATGTGATACGCTGCACCTATAGCTACGCTTCTGATGTCGTACCCGTCTGTATATGGCTGATAAATCGTACTCCAGAAATTTCTCATCCAGAATTTTGTACTAGCCGGATCTTTAGATTTCATAATGCTTTCTTTAATCTTTTTTACCAACGACCGATTGTATAGAATTTCATCTTCTATACTGCGGAATTCGGACATCGTTATACCTGTAATTCTCGGAACTATAGAGACAGCTAAAGTTTCATTTTTGGATTTGATATTTTGAGATTCATATCCTGTATAATAAGATAATCCGGCTTTTCTGGCTAATTCCGCGTCTTGAGTTACGTCAATAAAAGAGTTGGCTTTAATTTTTAAAGTGCTGCCTTTTACTTCGGCATATTCGATTTTTTTATCTACGACGTGGGGAGTAAGAGTTGAGTTGGAAATAACTTTGACTTTTGCTGCTGAAAGCATTTGCCTGAGAGCTCGATCTGCCATTTTTGGGTCTAAGCAAGATTCCGGCGCATTGGCTTTATCTAAGAATTCCTTAAAACATTGGGCGTAGGGTTGGCGATACCAACCGGGGATTTTATCTATATCGATGTAAGCTAAACCGCCGCGGGTGAGTAAGCCGCCCAAAGGTGCTCTTCCGTAGTTCGATCGCACGATCGCAACTTTGCCCTTTGCGCCTAAAGTCTTCTTAGCCCATATCGCCGCACATATCCCCGGTACTTCATCACCATACACTACTACATCGAACTTTTGCTCTGGTGATTTTTTGGGAAGTACCGGAGGCGGGCTGCTGGATTTTTGCTGCAGAGTTCCAGCGTCTAAGGTAGCACTTGCTGGGTCTCTATTTGCGATATAATTTTCTATTTTTCTGAACGGCGGATAATTAAGTAAAAGTTTTAGGGCGGCAAAGATGATTGCAATTGAAGCTAATTTCTTGAAAGTAGAGAGCATTCAGTTGACTCGTGGATAAATTTGCAATACCTGATAGGGAAGTTCAGGGTTTACGGAATTGAATATAGCACGTTTAGATTGTTTCGACACAGTTTTAACTTTTCCGGGAACAGTTGTTAGCGGTTTTGCCAGTGTTACTTGTTTGGCAGGGCATTTGATGTGGGTAAGGATGGCGGGTGCGATCTTACTTTATGACTCCCCACTTTCTCAGCCGCTTGTAATGTGATACTGAGAGGGAAGTAAGAGCGAGATAGTAACCCGAATCATTGACTCAGTGGTAAAGTTAGATCAAACTGAGGTATGGCGGAAACTTGAGGAGGTACAAAGAAGTGACAGCAGAAACACAGGTGACGATTGAAGAGATTGACGAAAAATCCCCCCATTTAGAAACTGTTATAGCCCTAGGTGATGCCAATAAAAAAACTCTGGGTTTTTTTACCGAAGGTGCTTTTCGCGAAAGTGCTAGAGAGCGCCTGATACTTATAGCACTCAATCCTCAAAAAAATTGCATTGGCTATCTGCTTTACCGACCAGTGCGTCGCCGCAACATTATTGTTATCGTTCATCTCTGCGTCGATCCTGCATATCGCGGTCGGGGTGTTACTAAAGAGCTAGTCAATTCCCTAAGCCAAAAAACTCAGAATTTTTATGGAATTCAACTCAAATGCCGTCGCGATTATGGCATAGACGGAATGTGGGAAACACTGGGTTTTATTCCTCTCAACGATCGACCTGGAAGAAGTAAGGAGGGTAAACTGCTTACTGTTTGGTGGCTGGATCACGGTCATCCAACTATATTTTCTCAAGCTGCTGCACAACAACTAGAGTCTAAAATTTGTGCTGTTATTGATACAAGTATTTTCTTAGAATTGCACGGGAATGAAGATATTGAAAGCGCCGAAGCAGACTCTCTACTTGCTGACTGGTTACAAGATTATTTGGAATTGTGTATTACCGATGAGATTTTTAAGGCAATAAACGCGATCTCTGATGTCCATCTCAGAAAGCGTAAACGCCTGTTAGGGGATAGTTTTACTAAAATCCACTGCGAGCGGCAGGCTTTTGAAACAAAATTTAAGTCTCTCAATCGTCTAATTTCCACTATAAATTTTGATGAAATAAACGAAGCATTAGTTCGTCAATTAGCACAAGCTATTGCTGCTGATTACTTAATTTTTTTAACTCGCGACCCCAAAATATTAGCTTTAGCAGATGCCGTCTATGAAAACTTTAGTTTAGCAATTATGACTCCTACAGATTTAATTGTTAAACTGGATGATGTTCGCAGAGATACTCAATATCAACCGGTACGGTTTGTCGGCATACAGAATCTCACCATTCAACTAATTGATAGCAAATTTAATAAATTACTGTTAACCAACTGTTTTTATGCGGTTGATAGGGCAGAAAAAATAGCAGATTTTCAGAGAAATTTGCGCCAGATAATTGCCAATCCAGATAAATTTAAGTGTCATGTCATTTTAGATGGTGAAAATCAACCCCTTGCTTTAATTGCCTATTGCCAATACAAAAATCACGAATTAGAAGTTACAATGCTCCGAGTTAAACGCGGTGTTCTAGCAGCGGCACTTGCACGGTACTTACTTTTTCACTCCATATCAGTTTCAGTAAAAGAAAACAGGCAATTTACGATACTTACTGACCAGCATCTCGATGAAATTGTTATAGAAGCTATTCAAGAAGATGCTTTTGTTCGAGTTGATGATGGGTATTTAAAGGCAAATCCGCCTGTAGCAGAAACAGCAGCAGATATGTCTCAAAAACTGGCAAACCTAGCCAAAATAGGGAAAGAATATAATTTTTGCATGAAAATTGCAGAGACCCTTAACACTCCCGAATTAATTCAAGATATAGCAACGATGGCAGAGCTTGAACGTCGCCTTTGGCCTGCTAAGATTATTGATGCTGACCTGCCTACTTTCATGATTCCCATCCAACCCAGATGGGCAAAAGACTTATTCGATGAAGAGTTAGCTAAGCAGTACATTTTTGGCTCTAAAATTGAGCTAGCGCTAAAACGGGAACTTGTATATTATAGAAGCAAGTGTGCTAATGGTGGGCTCAGACCTGGTGTTATTGGTAGAATTTTATGGTACGTGAGCTCCAATTCATCATTTACTCTTGGGACAAAAGAGGTTAAAGCTTGCTCTAGACTAGAGGAAGTTATCATAGACAAGCCGGAAAAACTATATCGACAATTTCGCAGCTTAGGAGTGTACGAATTAAAAGATTTAATGAAAATAGCCAAAGACGAAGCAAACGCAGATATCATGGCGATCAGATTCAGCCACACTCAGCTTTTCACTAACCCATTGACATTAAATAGAATTCAGGGAATACTGGGTAAGCAGACAACGGTTCAAAGCGTATTTAGGATTTCAAAAACTAATTTTGGGATAATCTACAAAGAAGGAACCGAGACCTAGAATGAGGATAATTACAAATGTCAAATATCTTATTATTATCTATTCGTCCCGAGTACGCAACTAAAATATTCAACCATACAAAAACAGTTGAACTGCGCCGAGTCCGGCCTCGACTTTTGAATGAAGGAGATCTAGTGGTAATCTATGTTTCATCTCCAGAAAAAGCTGTAGTTGGTTCCTTCAATGTGGATAATATTGTTGAAAAACCTATCGCAGATCTTTGGGAGGAAGTTGAAAAGATAGCAGGAATTAGCCATGAAGAATTTTATGATTATTACAAAGGTGTAAAAGTAGGTGTAGGTATCTTTTTAAAAGATATTCATAGGTTTAGTCAGCCAGTAGAGTTACATCGTTTAAGAAACAAGTTACCTAACCTTAAACCGCCACAGAGTTTTCGATACCTGACAACTAATCAGTTTAATATTGTCAATTCATTAGGAAAACGTTAGACAGGAAGTGTTGCTAAAAATTATTAAATAATCGACAGTATTTGAGAATAGCATGGAAGCGGAAAAAAAGGCTGAGTTTGTCAAATTATTTCAAGAATTTGTCAATTCATATCCATACACTCCCGATGGGTTGCGTCACACAGCCGCTTACAAGGAGCAGCGTCAGCAGGGGTGTCGAAATTTTGAAGCGATCGCTGCTGCTGCTGAGTCTGGAGAAGATGTGACTGAATCTATAATGTTGAAACTTCTACCTTACGAAGACTCTCCTACTAATCGACAAATGGGAGCCTGGATTCATATTAATCCGTGCATAATAAAAGGGTTATTATGGAATTCAAAATCGTATAAAAAATTGTCATTAATAGCGCCAGTAAGAATGGCCGAATTAATTTTTTATTTAGTCTGCTGTTGTAACGACGATCCGAGTCAGCTATATTCGGCCTGTAGAGAGTTTTCAGAAGAAATGCGCGTCTCCTTGTTCGGCGAAATAGGAATGCTAACGCCTATCCTCAATGCTCTCCGTCCCGATGAGTTTCTCGCGATTAATGACAAGTCAATACAGGTTATTAACTATTTCGCCAATACTTCGTACAGCAAACAGCTAATAGACTACTCCTATGCTAACTTAACCGGACACAAGCTGATCAAAGAATTAACTAAAGAAATGCACCAGACTGGCGTTCCATCTATCCGAGAGGACGATGTATTTGATATGTTCTGCCACTGGCTTGTAGAGATAAAAAAATATGACTTCCCTAGTAACAAAGTGCCCTCAGTAGATGAGGCAATTGTGTTTGAATACGCTGTAGAAAAAGTACAGTTGCAACCGGAATATCTTTTGAACCAATGTGCCGAAGAAACTGGCTTTGACGAAACACAACTAAAGCGCTGCATACGCACCATCCACCGCAAGAAACAAGCTATCCTGCAAGGCCCGCCCGGAACCGGAAAAACCTTCATAGCGGAAAAACTAGCCAAACATTTAATCGGTGGCGGCGATGGCTTCTGGGAACTGATACAATTTCATCCAGCCTATACCTATGAAGACTTCATTCAAGGTATCCGACCGCAAAGTCAAAATGACCAATTAACCTATGCCATAGTTCCCGGTAGATTCCTCGAATTTTGCACAAAAGCTGAGTCTCGTCGAGGCACTTGCGTTATCATTATTGATGAAATTAACCGTGCAAATTTATCTCAGGTATTTGGAGAGTTAATGTATTTGCTTGATGACCGCGCTCGCACCGTTAAATTAGCCAGCGGTAAACTATTTAGAATCCCTACAAATGTCCGCATTATCGGCACAATGAACACAGCAGACCGTTCTATTGCCTTAGTGGATAACGCACTCCGCCGCCGCTTCGCATTTATCCCCGTCTATCCAAACTATGAAGTGCTGCGACAGTATCACCACAGAGAGGAAACAGGCTTTCCAGTTAATAAATTAACTAGCTTTCTAGAAGATCTCAATCGCGCAATTAACAATAAACACTATGAACTAGGTATCTCTTTCTTTTTGACAAAAACCTTAGCTGAAGATATCCAAGATATTTGGCAAATGGAAATTGAGCCATACCTTGAAGAATACTTCTTTGATAACCTGGAAAAAATGGATGAGTTTCTCTGGGAGAATATCAAGAATAAATTGGGCTATTGACAATCTAACGCCGTCATTAACGCCGATACCGTGGCGTTACCGCATCCACCACAATTATGAAACCAGAATCCAGCCGACTTATCGAACTTACAGAATATCAATTAGAAACTTTTGAACAAGATTTTATCCCCGAATCAGTAGGAGATAAAATATATATGAATTATGCCAAGGAGATAGAGATAGAATTTCCCAACCGTAAAACAAAATATCAATGGCAATTAAAATCTAAAGGCAGAGTTGGCAACATTCCCATCACTCCAGAATTTCACATCGCCATCCGCCCCAAGGTTTCCATAAACAACCTCTTCGGAATGCTTGACTATGCCTACAACCTTAAGATAAAATTTCCCCAAGGATCGATTCAGTGTCAATTTTTAGAGCAAATTTACGAGACATTAGCTAACATTCTTGCCCAAAAAATTCTAGAACGCTGTCGCAAAGGATTATATCGCGATTACTTATCCAAAACAGAAAGACTCGCCTACATTCGCGGTCGCGTCGATTTGCGGTCAGCCCTGCAAAAACCTTGGGATGTTAAACTAAAATGCCACTATAACGAACAAACAGGCGACATCGAAGACAATCAAATACTCGCTTGGACACTATTCATCATTGGCCGCAGCGGTTTGTGCGGTGAATCTGTTTCATCCACTGTGCGAAAAGCCTTTCACGCACTCCAAGGATTTGTTACATTAAAACCTTTTAAATCAGAAGCTTGTATTGAGAGAAATTATCACCGTTTGAATGAAGATTATCAACTTTTACACGCCTTATGTCGATTTTTTTTAGATAACACAGGGCCCAGTCACGAAAGTGGCGATCGCCAAATGCTCCCTTTTCTCATAGACATGGCTAATTTATATGAACAATTTGTCGCTGAATGGCTCAAAGCAAATACACCCAAAGGCTTTTTTGTCAAACAACAACACCGAGTCACACATGACCAAAACTATTTCGATAGGATTGACTTACTGCTGTGCGATATTGGAACAAAAAAAGTCCAATACGTCCTCGATACAAAATACAAAGCTCCCGATAAAGTAGGCAGTGATGACCGTCATCAAATAGTTGCTTACGCAAATGCGTTAAAGTGCCAAAATGCAATTCTCGTCTACCCGCAAAACCTCAAGCAGCCACTAGATATAAAAAATGACGATATTCGAGTTCGCAGTCTAACTTTTTCCCTAGATAGCGACCTGAATGAAGCCGGAAAAACCTTCTTAACCTCTCTACTTCCAAACACCCTCCCCTAACTCTACTCTGCGCCCTCTGCGCCTTCTGTGGTTCATTTTCCCACAAAAAAAGAGGCGCAATTGCGCCTCTCAAATCTTTCATGTCTGTGTTCTAAACACTCATAGCCACTTTCGCTTCCTTCGCAGTCAACTTCTCGTAAGTCGCCCGCATCTTCAATCCGACTAACACTTGGAACAAACCAGTTCCATTGTTGGAACCAGGATATTCGCGGTGCTGGAGTAACAGGTGAGTTAACTCGCCTTCATACTTCGCAGAAGTTTTGCTCAAATGGCTTTCGATGTAAATAACTTCTTCGAGATTCTCGAATTGACCATCTACTTCTAAAATCGAGACTTCGTGACCGTAGAAAGCGTCAGGCCCGTAGTACATCTTAATTCCGGGATAGGAACAAGTCAGCTTGCGGCCGCAAGGAACCCAGTTAATTGTTGAACCTTCGTCAAACAAATACGCAGGCTCAAAATTGGCGATGCCTTCGCGCTGGATCATTTGCACGCGCAAAACTTTCCGCTCCTTGTCATCTTTGATCAAGTTGGTCGGTAACACTTGAATTACCACATCAGCATATTGCTTTTGCGGGTCGATGTAGGCGGTAAAGTCAGGTTTGCGAGCATTGATCGCAAACAGCACGTCTTCGTAACGGTGGCCCCGTTCCGCCATGTCGCGCTGGATTTTCCAAGCAATTTTTACTTCGTCGCTGATGTCGAGGTAGACGCTGAAGTCGATGAGCGATCGAACTCGCTCGTCGTAAAGGGGATGCAGCCCCTCAATCACAATCACGTGATTCGGCTCTACCCGCTCAGGAGGATCGAGCAGACCGGTTTCGTGGTTGTAAATCGGCTTGTCGATCGCCCGACCTTCTTTGAGAGCCTTCATTTGCTCAGCCATCAGGTCAAAATTGTTCGCTCTGGGGTCAAGGGCTGTAATCCCTGTTTCCTTGCGCTGCTTGCGATCGAGACAATGATAGTCATCAAGGCAGATTACAGTCACGAAATCTTCCCCGAACAAATCTGTCAATCGGCGTAAAAAAGTAGATTTTCCGCATCCGGAATCTCCGGCAACGCCAATTAAAACCACGCGATCCGGCTTACTGGTCATAGTTTCCCTCTAACAAAATCACTGTTTACTAACTAACTCAAGTCTAGATTCCACAAAATTTCAGCCCGCAGGTAGCGGCAAGCAGGCTTTGTGCTGCTGTGCTACCCCGAGAGGATCGAGTTCTCACCAGCATACAGCAGTGAGTTGACTGCCTGCCCGGGCAGACCCAAGCAATCTTCAAGGCAAGTAATTAATACTAACTTTAGTGGTTAATCTTACCAGAATGCGTTCGCCCCCTACAAGCTCAGCCTCATTAAACTGCTCGAATTTTCCTTTCTCTGGTGGGGCGCTCCCCAAATCAGAAGGACTTATCGGGGCAGATCCCCCGATCGGGTAAAATATTTGCAGTACGCAGACAACAATAGCTATAGGTCAACAGCCGAACGCAACAGGGCTCGGTGAGCGCGGCGTTCGGCTAGTAGGGATTTGATACGCGAGCGATCGCAACTTCAACACTCCTGCCGGCGTGGCGAGGCCCAAAAATTGGCGCGGCCAATTAGTCCCGATGGCCTTAAGAAAAAAGTAAATTGAGTCTAACGTCACATTCTCTTTCTTTATAACTCTGTATCGTGAAGGACAAGCAACAAATGTACAGCCCAAGCATATCTGGTGTTGCGGCAAACTCAGAATCAGGCAGCCGCATCTTTGTTTACGAAGTGGAGGGTATGCGTCAGAGCCAAGCAACTGACCAAACAAGTAACCCGATTCGCCGTAGTGGCAGCGTATTTATCTCCGTGCCCTACGAGCGCATGAATCAGGAAATGCGCCGGATTGCTCGGATGGGTGGCAAAATTGTCAGCATTCGCCCCTCAAACAGCGCTCCCGAAACAAATGGCAAAGTCGCACCAGAAGCAGGGCTACAGAGTCAGAAATCTGGAGAAAAAACTAAGCCCATGACTCAAGCCAAGGAAAAAGTTCAGGTTCCTGTTAACCTCTACAAGCCGGCCAATCCCTATATTGGTAAGTGCATTTCTACAGAAGAATTGGTCAGAGAAGGCGGCGAGGGTACAGTCCGTCACGTCAAATTTGACATTTCTGGAGGCAAGTTACACTATCTCGAAGGTCAAAGTATCGGGATTATTCCCGATGGGACGGATAAAAACGGCAAACCTCACAAAATTCGGCTTTACTCGATCGCCTCCACCCGTCACGGAGACGATGTAGACGACAAAACAGTTTCTCTATGCGTCCGCCGCCTAGAGTACAAAAGCCCAGAAACTGGTGAAAAAGTCTTTGGTGTTTGTTCGACTTTTCTCACCGCTTTGCAACCTGGAGATGATGTCAAAATCACCGGCCCGGTAGGCAAGGAAATGCTGTTGCCCGACGACGAAGAAGCCACTGTGATTATGATGGGTACCGGTACGGGTATTGCTCCTTTCCGGGCTTATTTGTGGCGGATGTTTAAAGAAAACAACCCCGATTACAAATTCAGAGGTTTAGCTTGGTTGTTCTTTGGAGTTGCTTATACTCCCAACATTCTTTATAAGGAAGAGTTGGAGCAATTGCAGCGCGAGTTCCCCGATAATTTCCGCTTGACTTATGCCATCAGCCGCGAGCAAAAGAATGCTGACGGCGGCAAGATGTACATTCAAAACCGGATTCAAGAGAACGCAGACCAATTGTGGGAATTGGTTCAAAAGCCGAATACTCACACTTATATCTGCGGTTTGAAGGGTATGGAAGGCGGAATTGATGAGGGAATGTCGGCCGCGGCTGGCAAGTACGGTGTTGACTGGGCTGGCTATCAGAAACAGTTGAAGAAAGAACACCGTTGGCACGTTGAAACTTATTAATGTGTTACCTGATTTAATCTGATTTGTAGGGTGGGCTTGGCTCGCCCTACAATTTTTGAAACAGTTTTGAGTCTTGAGGGGCTGGTTCACCCAATACAAGTGTAAAATATACAGTAAGCTCACCGAAAAAGGGAGATAACTGACATGGTTATAACTTCTACCCAAAAACTCACATTTGAAGAATATCTGAACTATCAAGGAGAATCAGGTGTTTGTTATGAATTATATCGGGGCAATCTGATTGAAATGCCAACACCTACAGCAATACATATCAAAATTTGTGAATTTTTAGTTTATCAGTTCCGGCGCTTCTTTGCAGCACACAACCTACCGATAGTTGCAATTGTGACTACCGCAGTCCGAACTGAGGAAAACTCTTCTCGCATTCCTGATGTGGTGATTTGCACTCAGAGTCTTTGGGAACAAGTCTGCGCGGAACCAGGTTCCGCAGTGCTAGATTTTGAAGAAAAACCGCTGTTAGTTATCGAAGTTACCAGTCAAAATTGGCGGGACGACTACATTCGCAAACGGGCAGAATATGACTTAATTGATATCCCTGAATATTGGATTGTAGACCCAAATCAACCGAAAATACGAGTATGCAGTCGCCCGGAAAATGAAGGCAGTTATTCTCATCAGGAATTTTTGCCGGGACAGCAAGTTCAGTCTGTACAGTTCGCTGAATTTATTTTATCGGTTAATCAAGTGCTATGTCCGCCCCTAGTTGAAGATTTAATTCGAGAAGAACAAGCACAGCTACAGCAACTAGAACAGCAAAATCAGCAACTAGAACAGCAAGTTAATGCTGAAAGGCAGCGGGCCGAAAGATTGGCGCAGCGGCTGCGAGAAATGGGGATAGAGATGGATACAGAACTTTAAATTGCCATGTAAAATCTGGATTAATTAGTCATGTAGATCCCGGACTTTTTTAAGAAGTCGGGTCTCTGGGTATTCACTGAAGCCGCGGTTATCATACAATGATTCTAGATGAAGTGAGTTTCAACGGGTCAAAGTCGTGGCTTTCAAAATTGGTTTGCTAGGTTTGGGTACAGTTGGTGCGGGAACAGCAGAGATTTTGCTCTCCCCAGATGGCCGCCATCCGCTGTTGCAGGAATTGGAAATCTATCGGGTGGGAGTGCGCGATATTTCTCGAACTCGGTCTTTACAATTGCCAGAAAATGTGCTGACAACTGACCTAGAAGCGATCGCAACTGACCCGGAAATTGATATTGTAGTAGAACTGATTGGCGGATTGGAACCGGCGCGATCGCTCATTCTGCAAGCTATTGGCAGCGGCAAGCACGTCGTCACTGCCAACAAAGCAGTTATCGCCCGCTACGGGAATGAAATCTTCGAGGCCGCCAACAAAAAAGGCGTTTACGTAATGCTAGAAGCTGCTGTCGGCGGTGGCATTCCGGTCATTCAAAGCCTCAAACAATCTTTAGGTGCAAACCGCATTCAAACAGTCACCGGCATCGTCAACGGCACAACTAATTACATCCTGACGCGGATGCAAACAGAAGGCGCAGACTTTGCCGAAGTGCTCGCCGACGCTCAGCAATTAGGTTATGCTGAAGCTGACCCCACAGCAGATGTAGATGGATTAGATGCTGCCGATAAAATTGCTATCTTAGCCTCGCTAGCTTTTGGCGGACGCATCAAATTAGCTGATGTTCACTGCGAAGGTATTAGAAAAGTTAGTGCGGCGGATATTGACTACGCCGACAAGCTGGGATTTGTGATTAAATTATTGGCGATTGCTCAAGAAACTTCCCGCTACAATGGCAAGCAAGCGGAGGGAGAAAGCGAACTGCTGTCCATTCGAGTGCATCCGAGTTTTGTGCCGAAAACTCATCCGCTGGCGAGTGTAAACGGGGTTTACAATGCTATTTTAGTCGAAGGAGAGCCGATCGGGCAATTGATGCTGTACGGGCGCGGCGCGGGTGCAGGCCCCACAGCTAGCGCCGTAGTATCCGACATAGTGAATGTGGCGGCAATCGTGAAAAGCCAAGCTGTTCCGACTCCTCATCCTTTGCTGAGTTGCAGTCACCAACACTACTGCAAAATTGCTCCGATGCAGGAACTGGTTACTCGCTTTTACGCCCGTTTTCTGACGCGCGATACTCCGGGGGTAATTGGCAAACTCGGCACTTGTTTCGGCAACCACAAAGTTAGTTTGGAATCAGTTGTGCAGACGGGAATTCACGGCGATTTAGCAGAAATTGTCGTCGTGACTCACGATGTTAGGGAAGGAAATTTTCAACAAGCACTCGATGAAATTCGCGCGATGGAAGCAGTCGATAGTGTTGCTAGCACGTTGCGAGTTTTGTAAAAGTGATTTGCTAGGGGCGGGTTTCACATACAATATTTGCTAATAATTAACAATCTATAAAACCCGCCCTCTCTCACCCAACGGTAAATGTCATGTAAATTATTGCCATTTGATACAAGTTAAAGTTAATTTAGATTATTCGTTGGGCGGTAGCGGGCTTATGTAGATTTTTTGTACTTATTAAATATTGTTGGTAAAATCGGTGGCTACCAGATAATGAAAGGAACAGAATTCGATTTTGTCGATCGCCAAACGGGAAGGCACTTGCTAGATTCCCTGTATGAAAAGTTTGCCAAACCCCAACTGCACGATACTTTTAAACGCAATAATCCTTCAATTTACATTCGGCACGAGTCAGGGCAAGTTATTGATGGAAATTATATCATAACAAAAGTGTTTGAAGACTCTCGGACGGGTTTTTATGCTGAAAGTCGCCTTCCCATTTCTGGCAATAATCCGCCTGTTTTCGTGATTCGCGGATACGGTTCTTGGTATCCTTTCGAGCGCGTTTTGGAAGATACGCCCGATGTATTTATGGCAAAACTAGAACGCCAGTTAAAATCGGCGCAAACTGCGGGTGCTATTGATTGGATAAAGCAGCAATTTCACAGCGGAAATCCGCCCGATGTCATCGGAGAAAGTTTGGGCGGCAAAGTTGCTCAGCAAATAGCAGCAAAATACCCGGATTATATTAGATCCACTGTAATTTTTAATTCTTTGGGCGTTTCGGAAAAGTTAGCTAAAACTTCCACGGCTAACAATGTTTTTCACTACTTTACTTTAGGCGAAAGGTATGCTTTTTGGGCAAATCAAGGCGATTACATACCGGGAACGATTTTTGTCATTTCCCAGAAAGGCAAAAACTGTTGTTATAAAATCGAAGAGGCGATCGTCCGAATGGCGCGTTTTGAAGGCCAGTTTCTCAAAAGACGCGCGATTGTGGCAATATTGGCTCAGTGGCTTTTGCTAAATAGACACAATGCGATCGTCCTCAACAAGCGACGGCCGGTAGTCGTTCAGATCGATCGCACTCAATTGCAAGTTTTCCGAAAAAACCGCTTTGTGTAAACTCAGACAGAATTGCTTCAGGCCGCAGATGGCTGATTTTCCCGCGCTGCGACGGCGAGAACCAGACAAAGTGCCGATATCGCCTTTTCCCATTCTTGCTTTACGGCGATGGGTTGAACTTCATCAAAGGCGCTAACTAAACGAGGGATCGATCGCTCTACTGCCGATCTAGGAATTGATTTGTGCAGATCGACTAAACGAGTTAAACTTTCTTGATTCTTCAAAAAACCGACTACCCATTTCGTAGCATGATCGGGACTGTCAGGGACGTTTTTAATTCCTAGTTCTGTTTGCAACCAATCGTAAAAAAGCGGAAGCTTTTGAGCTAAAACAGTTCCAGCAGTCGGCAAAGTTTCTTTTAGCAACCGACTATCCAGGCTTCCCAAGAGTTCCTTGAATTCCGGTGAATCGAGCAAGCTGGTTAAGGGAAGTGAAAGCAGAGCTTCAGAAGCCTCAGGGGATACATTTAAAGTCCGCGAAAATGTTGGAAGCATTGAACAGTATGTGGTATGGATGACTTGTGTAGCATAACAATAACGCGGAGCGAGGAATATGAGGTAGCTCATATTAGCAATATTGTAACATCTAGATCGCCAAACAAGCATCTAAATCTAGCTGTACATATCTCCGTAGATCTGCGTAGATCTGCGTGAATCTGCGGTTAATAATTTCCCCTTAAATATTCTAAACAAATTCTCCCTTAGCAACCATCACCACCTTACCACCAACCAAAACTGCTATTTCCCCTTCATTTTGGCCTGCTTGTAACAACAGCAAAGAAGGTCGATCGATTTCATAACCCTGCTCAACTCTGACATCAATCTTTGCTTCCCCATAATAAGCATATTCTACCAAATATCCCGCCAAACAGCCGTTAGCGCTGCCAGTCGCTGGATCTTCTGGAATTCCTAAGGAATGGGCAAAAACTCGCACGCTTAAATCATTAAGGTCGCTGTAAGTTTCTGGGCAAAATATCAAAATTTCTTTTGCTTCCATTCTATCCACTAGCTCAAAATATTTATCTAAGTTGACTTGAGCTTTTTTGAGCGAGGCGAGAGTTTTTAATGGAACAATAATAAACGGCACTCCGGTCGAAACTTCTTGAATTGGGAAGTTTGCATCAATTTCATCTGGTTCTAAATTCAGGACCTTTGCCAGAGTCTCGGCTGATAAAACTTGACCAAAACTAGGCGCATTTTGTCGCATCCACAAAATATCTGCCGATTCATTGTGATAATTAAAAGTAACTGGAATTTGACCGACGGCTAGATT
>NZ_JAUBQR010000169.1:0-14298 GCF_036701385.1 Microcoleus sp. Pol12B4
AATTGAGGGGTTCCCGAAATGAATGCCAAAATCCCTGCCACCCATAGCAGCAGGGCCATAAAGTGCCTTAACTGATCAGTAAATCTCAGCCACAGAGGGCGATGTGCCGGTTCGGGCAACTCATTCGTGCCAAATTTTACGAGTCGATCGAAAGCTTGCTCATCAGATAACCCCTTGTCGCTGATTTCAAAGGATTGATATACATCTTCTGGTGATAGGGTCCAAATTGGTTGATGCGATACTGCCATACATCCCCACCCTAGAAATAGTTAATGCAATCATTCTTGGCATATTTTCCGACGGATTTGCGTAAACTTAATTTTTCTTACAATATCTCTCCGATTGAACTGCCACTGTGCAGATGATTTCTATGTTTTTAATACTGATAATATAGCCTCAATAAGCTTAACAATATCGTCACTGCATTATACTTGAATTTTGGAGAGTAAATGCACTGATATAGCTGGAATCTGTAGTTGCGCTTTTAAATTTTTTTCACTATGTAACCCATCTAAAATGTTTTTAATTTCAAGCCAGATATCTGAAAGCTTATAAGTTTTTTTTTCTAGTGGACGGACAGGAAAAATCTCATACAAGTGAGAATCATCTGCTTGATGAATTATCTTCACAATTGCAAATAAACTTTTTTGTTCCAACTTTTTAGCTATCTATTCAGCTTGAAAATTACTGTATTATCTGAGATAAAGCTTCCGTGCAAAAGGTCATTTCTAACTTTGATCAACAAAGGAATACCTTCAGTTTCCATGTATTTTTTCCAGTCAATACTTAAGTCATTCACGAAGAATCGGATGCCTGTTGGAAGGGCTGGTGTCCTGCTATCACTGGAAGGTTGAAGCTTGTCAAGAAGCTTACCAAGCTTTTTATGGTCAGATAGAAGTTGATTTTCTTGTGAACATCCATCTATTAGCTTTGAACGTCCGTCTATTTCCCACAACCAGTAGGAATAAAAGTATTCGATTGCAGAATATGCTGCCATAAATTTTAATTCGACAGTAGATTCGTAAACAGTTATTTTTAAATGTCCTATTCCCCTGCTAAGTTGCTTACTTAAAGGACAACATTCTAGCAATGAAGTGACATTACCTAGAAAATGAATACCTTGAGTAGGCAAATATTGGCTAATTTGTGGTATTATGCGTTTCTCCCAAATAGGAATTATCTGACCTGAAATATATTGATTTTGAGGCCAGATTGAATAATCATAATAGATTGGTAAGATTTCACGGTCGCAGACAATACTGAGAACAGCACAAACATCATTAATAACATTTCCTAAATGCCTAGCTAAAGAAACTTTAATTTATTGGTACTCACGGATCATCAGATTAGTTATATGATAATTTTTAAGGGAATTCTAATATCTATAAAACTAAGGTGGCATAGAGTATATATATTTTTTGTGTAGAACACATTGTGGTTTTTATAAGTAATATACTTCTTCCCGCACTTGACTTCATAAGCTTAGTTTAAGGCACAATAAAAACTTCGCTTCTCTGCTGTGGTATCGGCATCAGGCGTTGCTGAGTCAAGGTATGATCAAGAGAGAGAGAGAAATGAATCAAAGTAACTAACCGCAAGTTAAAATCTATGGAATGTATTGAATGTAAGTCAACTCACGTCAATAAAAAAGGCAAACAGAACTATATTTGTGTCGATGGTGGTCGGCAATTCCTAGACTGCTATCAAACCCATCAAAGTTATGCTCCTGAAATCAAACAGGAATGCCTCAAAATGTATGTCAATGGTATGGAATTTCGAGCCATAGAGAGAGTCAAAGGTGTGCATCATACAACAATTATTAATTGGGTTAAGCAGGTGGGAGCATTACTGCCAACGGCTTACGACCCAGAGATAATTCCAGAGGTAAGAGAACTAGATGAATTAGAAATATTTATTGGCTCAAAAAAAACAAAATGTGGTTGTCCACAGCAGTAAACCACTTCAAACCAGCTATTTGAGGATGGGTTTTAGGAGACCATGATGCCCAAACATTTAAACCTTTATGGGAGCTAGTTGAGCAATGGAGATGCTATTTTTATGTAACGGACGGTGGGAAAGTTTATCCCATGTTTATTCCAGATGGTAACCCAATTATTTGTAAAACTTATATGACCATAGTGGAAGGTGAAAATACAAGACTCAGACATTCTTTGGCTCGATTGAAGAGAAAAACTTTTTGTTATTCTAGCATCAGAAGAAATACTCAAACATTTAATTTTTTTACTAATTCACTATTTCAAATTCTCGGACGTTTCCATTCCATATTCAAGTAATCATTTAGATACTCGGATTTGAACGCTATTCGACCTGAACCGCCAGCAGCAAGCTTCCTAATTATACCTCAATTCAGCAACGCCAGTCGCCACTAACCTCGATTCAAAAATACTTACCGAGAAGATACCACCAACTGCTATTTTAGTAAGAGTAGATGCTCCTTATACTGGTCAGTCACTCTTAGCAAAAGGAGACAAAGCACCCGGATGCTTTCATCATGTCACCATCAACAGCAATGCAAATTTTTTTTTTTAGCCAATTCTGCTAAAATTTTAGCGCGACCAGGTTATCTTGCATACATGAACTGCACTTCTTCAACCGCAGAAAACGAACAAGTCAGCGAATGGCTGTTAAGCAAATTCCCCGAATTTGGGCCAGTCACTGTTCCTCATTTAGAAAAATATCTATCGCACCTGACAGAAATTCCTTGCTATCGGATGTGGCCGCAAGATAAACTAGGAGCAGGAGCTTTCACCGTTTTGTTTCAAAACACCTCGGATGGAGAGAGAAATCAGCTACCAGCAGATTTTCGAGATTTAGCTCATTTTACCAACTTCTAACTATCCGCGTGCATCCGCGTTCATCTCCGGTTAAAAAAAAATTCTTTCATTAATCCAGCTAAAAAATGATTTTATCCAAATTATCCAAAACAATTAATATGAAACTAAAACTAGCTTTCGTCATTTTACTGATCGTAAATTTGCTAATATTAAGCGGCTGTCAAAATAGCACTACCCCAACCTCAAGAAACGGCGAACCGATCGAACTCACGCTCTGGCACGGCATCAATCCTCCACCAAATCGCGACGTATTTCAAACCCTCACAGACCAATTCAACAAAACCCATCCCAACATCCAGGTTAAACCAGTTTATATAGGTCAGCCAGACCAACAACTGCCCAAAATACTAACAGCAATAGTTGGAAATGCACCGCCGGATTTGCTTTGGAATGCTGCCACAATTTCAGGAAAACTCGCAGAACTCAACGCAATTCAACCCTTAGAAAACTGGCTCAATAAATCGCCCCGGAAAGCGGAAATCTACCCGGCACTGTTCGAGTCAATGGAACTCGGCGGACACACTTGGTCAGTTCCTCTAGGGACAAACAACGTCGCCATATTTTACCGTCCCAGCTTATTTGCAGCAGCAGGAATCAAAGAAGTACCTCAGAATTGGACGCAATTAAAGCAAGTAGCCCGATCGCTCACCCGAGACACCAACGGAGACGGCCGCCCAGACCAACACGGCATAGTGCTCCCCCTAGGCAAGGGAGAATGGACAGTATTTACCTGGCTGCCTTTTATGTTCAGCGCAGGCGGCGAACTCAAAGGCGAAATACCTCAAAGTCCTGTACCCCAAATAGATAATCCCGGTTCTCACGCCGCCTTAGAATTGTGGACCGACTTGTTAACAGAAGGTTCAGCAATATTGTCAGCACCCGAACGCGGTTACGAACTCGACAACTTCATCGCCGGCAAAGTCGCCATGCAAATCACCGGGCCATGGACGCTAGCACAGTTGCAGCAAAGCGCGATCGACTACGCAGCAATGCCTTTACCGATTCTCAAACGCCCCGCAGCCGTCGTAGGGGGTGAAAACCTATTTTTAATGAAAACCTCGCCAGAACGAGAGCGAGCAGCCCTAGTATTCTTAGAATACGTTATAGGTGAAGAATTCCAAACAGCATGGGCATTGGGAACAGGTTATTTGCCCATTAACTTAAAATCGAGACAGAGCCAAGCTTATCAAAGCTTTGTGGAAAAAAACTCTGTTTTGCGAGTATTTTTAGAACAAATGAACTCAGCCAGAGCGCGACCCATTATATCAGGTTACTCCCGCCTGTCAGAAAACCTTGGTCGCGCCATAGAGGCAACCCTTCTGGGCCGCAACCCCCAAGACGCTCTTAAAGAATCTCAAGAGCGTTTGACACTAACCTTAGATATTGCAACAGCCAAAGAGAAATAGACAATAAAAATATTTTTTATTGTCTGTAAATTATCCGCTTTCACTGTATTCGAGCGAAAGACTGAAAGCCTAGATTGATTGGTTAAAAATCTAGTGAAAATCACTACCGCCTGCACTTCTAATCAGAAACCGTGTTGCTGGCGCCAAACTGACGTAAAAACAGAGATTTTACGTCGCTCTTATTTGTATTTTAGGTATGGTAGGTATTATCGATCATGATGCAAGATGTTACGGTGAATAGAGTTAGGCTCCCCAGACACAAAAAGACACCAGCTCTCGCTCGGTAATAAATTTTTAACAAAAACCAAAAATTTACAAACCAATTGCTTAGCCATTAGAGATATATTTACAAAAAAGCGATACTCCCGAAATTCATGGGCAGATTTGAGGGAACAAAAAAACCGCTCCCTCAATGGCACCACAAAAAGTTAGCTCAAAAGCTTCTCCCACTACCTACCACCCATGACCTACCATCACCTAATAGAAACATTTTCTCTACCCCGTGCCTGTCCCGTGCCACCTACTAAGATCCCAACAACCGTCCACCTTTTCCCCAAACGACCATGCAGACAAAGTTCCTTAATGCAATCAAAGGACATTCCTGGCGGTACTTCCTCGCAGTAGGCGCGATAGCCCTGGTCTACTATTGGGCGTCGCAATTCGCCATTTCCACCCTCACCCTCAGTTCAGAAATTTACCCGATGTGGCCAGCCGCAGGAATTGCCCAAGTCGCCCTGCTGCTGTTTGGGCGACAACTGTGGCCGGGAATCACTATCGGAGGCTTCCTGTTCAGCATGAGCGTACCGTCGGCAAACATCAGCACGGCATTGATCTCGGCAGGCGCCAGAACCCTGCAAGCGTGGACGGGAACTTATCTACTCCAGGGTATTAACTTTAGCGCCAGGCTCGATCGGCTCAAAGACGTTTTAGGAATAGTCGGACTAGCAGCCTTGGGATCTACCCTGATCAACTCCACCATTGGCAGCATCGTCGTATGCCTGACCGGTTTATCTAGCTGGAGCAATTTTGGCACGATTTGGGGAACTTGGTGGGTGGGAGACGCTATGGGAATTGTGCTCGTTGCCCCGCTGCTACTGACGTGGCAACAATTGCCCAAAGTCCCCACCCATCGTAAACAGATAGCTGAACGAGCGATTTGGCTGCTGCTGCTACTAGCACTAGGCTGGCTCGTCTTCTGCTCCCGCACCCGCGCCGCCTACGCCCGCTATCCCCTCGAATACTTACCATTTCCGCTCGTAGTTTGGGCTGCCTTTCGATTCGGTCAACGCTACACGGCCCTCTCCAACCTTATCCTCTGCGGTTTCGCAATCTGGGGTATCGCCCGAGGCAGCGGCCCCTTCCTCAAACACGCCAGCAGTATCCCCCAAGCACTGTTATCCCTGCAAGCCTTCATCGCCGTTATCGCCGTCACCGGCTTAGTCTTAGCTGCCACCGTCGCTGAACGCCACCAAGCAGAAGCCTCCCTGCGCGCCAGCGAAGCCAGCCTCGCTAACGCCCAACGCATCGCCCAGCTAGGCAACTGGGACTTAGACCGCAACGCCCAGCAATTGCGGTGGTCAGAGGAAATTTACCGCATCTTGGGACAGGAACCGGGAACTTTTGAACCCAGCCTGGAAGCCTTCTTGGAATACGTGCACCCTGAAGACAGAGAATTAGTCAAAACCTCGATCGAAGCCGCTTTATTTCAGCAACAGCCTTACAGCATCGACTACAGGCTCATACTCCCCGACGGCAGTAAGCGCACAGTCTACGAACAAGCCGCCGTCACCTCCCTCTACATCACCAGCACCGTCCAAGACATCACAGACAGAAAGCAAGCCGAAGCCGCCCTGCGTTCTTCAGAAGAAAGATTTTCCAAGGCTTTTCACGCCTCCCCAGTCGGAATCAGCATCTGCACCCTCACAGACGGATGCTTCCTCGATGCCAACGAAAGCTTTTTGCGCTCATTAGGCTGGTTGCGGCATGAATTTATCGGCCGCACCGCCAACGACTTAGGAATATTCGTCAATTCAGAAGACGGGGGGCGGCTCGCCCAGATTTTGCAATCACAAAATTCGATCAGCAACCAAGAAATCAAAATTCGCACCAAAGCCGGCGAAGTGCGCGACTGGCTGCTGTCAGTGGAACTCATCCACCTCGGCAGCACTCAGTGCGTTTTAATCATGACCACCGACATAACCGAACGCTTGCGTTCCGAAGAATTCCGTCGGGCCGCAGTAGCCGCCGAAGCTGCAAATCGCTCGAAAAGCATTTTTCTCGCCAACATGAGTCACGAACTCAGAACCCCCCTCAACGCCATCATCGGCTACAGCGAGATCCTCCAAGAAGACGCCCGAGACCTCGGTGCCGAAGAGTTCATCGACGACCTCCAGAGAATTAACACGGCCGGTCAGCACCTACTCGCGCTGATTAAAGATATTCTCGACTTGACCAAAATAGAAGCAGGGCGCACCGACTTGCACATCGAAACATTCACCATTTCAACTCTGGTTGAGCAAGTAGTAACCACGATCGCGCCGATGGCAGACAAAAATAGCAATATCCTAGAAATACAATGCCCCGATGATATTGGCTCGATGCAGACCGACTTGACTAAACTCCGGCAGTCTCTGCTCAACATCCTCAGCAATGCCGCGAAATTTACTTGCTCCGGCGCGATTACCTTCGCCGTTACCCGATCCGTCGAAACCCCCGCCGACGCTGCAAAGAAAGGCAAAAAACTTGGAGCGTATAGAGGAGGTGGTCAAGCTGAAAATAGCTTGTCTCTCTTATCTCCCGCTCAAGATTGGATCATTTTTACGGTCAAAGATACCGGCATTGGCATGAGTCCCGAACAGTTAGCCAGAATCTTTGAGCCTTTCACGCAAGCCGATTCTTCAACTACTAAAAAGTACGGCGGCACTGGCTTGGGGCTGACGATTACTAAGAAATTCTGCGAAATGATGGGCGGAGACATTAATGCATTAAGCGAGTTGGATAAAGGTTCTACTTTTACCATTCGGCTGCCAGCTATTTTCACAGACCTTTCGATCTCAACCGAAAAGTCTGACGACTAATATTTTTTTTACAGCTATTTTCGATGCCTGTAACTTTTGTTTACCTCTGCAATTGGCTGATTATTTCGCTAGCAGAGCGGGAAATTTCGCACATAATTCCTCACATATAAATTTAGTTTTTTAGAAATTTTTATATATAGTAATTTTAGGTTATTAGTAAGAATAATCCCCCACCCCAATCCTACCCGTATCCTTCTGAGGTAATAATAAATTTCCCAATAATTGAGAATTGCTATAGAGGTAGAAGATTAGGGCGGGTTAAATCACCCTAATTAATTTATGAGTAAATAGGAACAGTGCTGAAATCGTTTCCGCTGGCATGGGAATAATAAATTTTCCTGTCCAGTAGCCGCGGACGCGATCTTTTTTTAGCGGCAACCTAGTTTTTGAGGCTAAGTTCACTTGATTAATATTCCGAACAGTTTTTCTATAGCCCAAGGACTGATTCTCGCTTGACATTGATTGACTGTGGATAATTCAATCAATGTCATCTCCACCCTGGTCTTGAATTTAATTCGACTTTTTTATGAGCCTTGCCCTGTAAAGCTTGTAGTATCGTTGCCAAAACTTTCCTGAGTATTGACTTGATAAGATGATATTATTATTTTTGATCGTGCTGCCGACATTCAGAGGATTAGTTAGTTGACTAACCTTAAAAGTTCGGAGAATTTATAATTGGCGCAGTTTGAAAGATTTTGGAGAGGAGACATGATCTCTCGGCTTCTCAATAAAACCTGTGATAGACTTCGATCCCGTACTTGTCCCCAAACGGTATACCTACGTATATATACTATTAATTAAAAAGATATACTGTAGAAAGTTGCTTACAAAGCGCCAGAAAATATGCACCCCCACCTCCAGCGCCAACTCGAACAGCTCGGTTTAGTCGGCGAGTCTCCCCCTCCCACTGCTGAGCAGTGGCAGCTTTTATTAGAGCAGGTAAGTTGTAGCTATGACGGAGTTCAGAGTCAGGAAGAACTTCATCAGGAAGATTGTTTTAACTTGGAGACGGTGGCGTTAAAGGATTTAACTGACTCGCCCCAGTCCCCTCAAGACTCTCCAACAGCTTCAGAATTCGATCGACTGCGGGCGATTGTCAACAGTTTGGGGGCGGGATTGTGTATCCTTGACGCGAAGGGCTGTGTAATCTCCGTGAATGCAGAGGCCGAACGGTTGCTGGGGTGGCGAGAATCGGAACTTGCAGGCGTTTCTCTGTTAGAGCGCATCGGGAAGCAAAATAAAGGCAATAAATCCCAAGTTTTGACGGCTCCGAAACAGTCGCCCAGCAAGAGTGAAGAGGCGACGATCGCATCTACACTAGATTTACAAGAGGCGATCGCTTCCAGTCAACCTTCCAGCAATTGGGAGGACGAGTTTTTGTGTCGCGATGGCAAGATTTTACCAGTTTCCTATTTTTTCCATCCCGCAGTTGAGAGCAGCGAAATATCAGTCTTGGTGTTTTTTGACATTTTTGAGATTAGAGAACACAAGCAATCGCTCTCCATACTGCAAGCAGTTCTAAAATCTACAGATGCAGGAATTCTGGCGGTTGACAAAAACGGCAATATATGTAATTATAATCAGAAATTTCTAGAGATGTGGGGTTTGTCCGCCAGCCAAGGAACGTTGAGCCGATCGACCTTCGGCACACTCAAAAACACGCTCAAAACAGGATTCCCCTTCGCCAGGGAACAATTAAAAGACCCGGAAATATTTCTCCAAAACGTGATCAAAGTGTCGGCAGATCCAGATACTCAAATCAGCGACTTACTAGAATTTAAAGACGGAAAAATTATTGAATTAAATTCGTTGCCATCAAAAGTCGGAGCGAAAACAGTCGGTAGAGTCTGGAGCTTTCGAGACGTTACCGAACTCAAAAAACTAGAACAATCTTTGCAGTATCGAATAGAATTCGCTCAGTTGATTGCCCGTTTGTCAACCCATTTCATCAGCCAGCCCTTATCAGAAATAGACAAATGCATCGATCAAACCCTAGAAGCGATCGCCACCTTGAGCGGGTTTGACCGCAGTTACATCTACCTGTTATCAGAAGACAAAACCCGCGTTGACAAAACCTACGAGTGGTGCGGCGAAAGCATTCCGGCACTTAAAAACAGCACCTACAAACAAATAGACATCGCACAAATCCCTTGGATCGCAGAAAAACTCGATCGCGCCGAATGCCTCTATATTCCAGAAATCGGCGAACTCCCGCCCCCGGCCCAAGCCGAAATTGCCTATTTTATCGGTCAAAATCCAGCCCAATTCGACACAGACTCCCCATCCCAAACAGTCAATCAAACAGCAACCGCCTCAATACTTTCGATTGGCGCTTCCCTCAAAAATTTAGAATTACAAAAACAGCGAAAAAATATCCAATCGCTGATAATTATTCCCCTAATTTGTAGTAAAAACCTAGTAGGATTTCTCGGATTCGATTTCGATGGCTTAAAGCAAACAGCAAGTCGAGCAACGGAAATATCCACACAGCTAAAAATGGTAGGAGAAATGCTCGCCAATGTCCTAGAGCGTAAGCGAGCAGAAGCAGCTTTGAGACAATCCGAAACAAAATACCGCAGCATCTTTGAAAACGCAGTCGAAGGCATATTCCAGACAACGCCGACCGGGCACTACCTCAGCGGCAATCGCGCACTAGCCCGAATTTACGGCTACGAATCCTGTACCCAAATGCTCGCCGAACTCACCGATATCAACCGTCAATTTTACGTTAATCCCAATCGGCGCGCCGAGTTTATGACCCAATTGGGCGCGCGCGGCCAATTGTCAAAATTTGAATCCCAAATATACCGCCGAGACGGTAGCACAATCTGGATTTCCGAAAACGCGCGCAGCATTTGCGACGAAAACGGCAGCGTTTTGTACTACGAAGGCACAGTCCAAGACATCACCGATCGCAAACAGGCAGAATCCGCCATGCAGTTGGCCCTAGAAGCAGCAGAATCAGCCAACCGGGCAAAAAGCACATTTCTCGCCAACATGAGCCACGAACTTCGCACACCCCTCAATGCCATCATCGGCTACAGCGAAATGCTTAAAGAAGAAGCCGAAGAATTGGGCAGTTGCGAATCCGTCCCCGACCTCGAAAAAATCTGCAGCGCCGGCAAACACCTGCTGTCCCTGATTGACGACATCCTAGATATTTCTAAAATTGAAGCAGGCCGAATGGATCTCTACTTAGAAACATTCGACATTCATACCTTAATTGAAAGTGCTGTTGCCACGGCCAGGCCGCTGGTCGAGAAAAACGGTAATACCCTAGAAGTGTACTGTCCAGACAACCTCGACACCATGCACGCGGACATGACAAAAGTGCGGCAAGTGCTGCTTAATTTGCTCAGCAACGCTGCCAAGTTCACACAAAACGGGAAAATTGCGATCGGAGTGGAAAGAATTAAAAATGAACAATTAAAAATGAAAAATCAAGAGGAATCTTCCGAAATTTTAATTTCCAACTCCGAATTTTTAAGTTTCCGCGTCGCCGACACCGGCATCGGCATGACACAAGAGCAATTGCAGCGAGTTTTCCAACCTTTCACCCAAGGTGATGCCTCGACTACCCGCGAGTACGGTGGCACCGGTTTGGGACTAGCAATCAGCCAGCGCTTCTGTCAAATGATGGGCGGCAGCATTGAGGTCAGCAGCACCTTGGGCTCCGGCACCACTTTCACCGTGCTCTTGCCCAAAGCCATCACACATCCGGAAATCCCCAACAAAGTCCACGACAGCATTAGCCCTCCCGATGCCCCCGCTGTCGGCACGGTGCTGGTAGTTGACGACGACCCGATCTCGCGGGATTTAATCGAGCGCGCCCTCAGTCGCCAAGGACTGCACGTAGAAGTCGCCGGCGGTGGCGAGCAAGCTCTCCGGCTCGCTAAGCAACTACGGCCAGACGCCATCACCCTGGATGTGATCATGCCCGGAATGGACGGCTGGGCGGTACTCTCAGCGCTGAAGGCAGACCCTGACCTTGCCGAAATTCCCGTAATCCTGCTATCCTTTGTGGGCAACAAAAGCCTCGGCTTTGCATTGGGTGCCTCGGACTACCTCACCAAACCAGTGGACGGCAAACGGCTGGCTGCCTTGTTGAACAAGTACCGACGCGACCAAGACGGCGTTGCAAGTAACAATTTGACCTGTCAGATTCTAATTGTGGAAGACGACGTTGCTACGCGCGAAATACTGCGATGCGTACTAGAAACACAAGGCTGGGCAGTAACGGAAGCTGACAGCGGACGCGCTGCTCTCGATCGGCTAAAAGTTGCTCGCCCGCACCTGATATTACTGGATTTGATGTTGCCAGAAATTGATGGTTTTGAGTTGATCGGGGAAATTCGCAAATCCCATTCAGGAGATCCTATACCGATTGTTGTGATCACGGGGAAAAACTTGACACCGGCCGAAAGCCAGCAGCTAAACGGCTACGTCGAGCGGGTGCTACAAAAGGGAGTCTACAGTTGCGATAGTTTGTTGCGCGATGTTCGCTCTATAGTCAATGACAGGTTCGATCGCAGGTACGACTCGAAAGGCAAGGAGAACACCAATGGCTAAAATCCTGTTGGTCGAAGATAACGAAATGAACAGGGATATGCTTTCCAGGCGTCTAGCCCGCAAGGGACACGAGGTCTTTATTGCTGTTGACGGTGCTGAAGGGGTGTCGATGGCCCTGGCGAAAGTACCGGATTTGATTCTGATGGATATGAGTCTGCCAGTCCTCGACGGGTGGCAAGCAACCCAGCAAATTAAGGCTGCTCCTGAAACGAGCGCGATTCCGGTGATTGCGCTGACGGCTCATGCAATGGCGGGCGATCGTGAAAAGTGTCTGGCCGCCGGCTGCAACGACTACGACACCAAACCGGTCGAGTTTCCGCGACTTTTGAGTAAAATTGAAACGCTTCTGAAAGAGGCTATGACATGAAAGGTGACGAGGGCAGCGTGCTGGTTGTTGACGACAATGAGGTAAACCGCGATTTGCTCGCCCGCCGACTTCAGCGTCAAGGTCACGCGGTGAGTGTTGCTGAAGATGGTCTCCAAGCTCTGGAAATGTTGCGAACAGAGCCTTTTGATTTGGTTCTTCTAGACATTATGATGCCGCAAATGAACGGCTATCAGGTGCTGGAAAATCTGAAGGCGGACGAGAAGTTGCGCTACATCCCGGTGATTATGATTTCGGCGGTGGACGATATCGACAGTATCGTCAGGTGTATTGAGTTGGGGGCGGAGGATTATCTTTCTAAACCGTTCAATCCGGTATTGCTCAAGGCTCGGATTAGCGCTTGTCTGGAAAAGAAGCGCCTGCGGGATAAGGAACAGGCGTATTTACATGAGTTGGCCCAAGAAAAGGAAAAGTCCGAGCGTTTGCTGTTAAATATTTTACCGAGGGCGATCGCGCAGCGCCTGAAACACGGGGAAATTACGATCGCAGACAGTTTCGCCGAGGTAACAGTGATGTTTGCCGATTTGGTCGGTTTTACTAAGCTTTCGTCTCATTTATCGCCGGCCCAATTGGTGGAGTTGCTCAACGAGATTTTTTCGGCTTTTGACGAGTTGGCCGAGCGCTACGGACTTGAGAAAATTAAGACGATCGGCGATGCTTATATGGTGGTTGGCGGTTTGCCCACGCCCAGCGACGACCACGCCGAGTCGATCGCCGAAATGGCGCTGGAAATTCAAGCAGCAATGACTAAGATACGTACCAAGGGAGGTCAGCCGCTCAGCATTCGCATCGGCATCCACACAGGCCCGGTAGAAGCTGGGGTAATCGGTACTAAAAAATTTACTTACGATTTGTGGGGAGATACGGTAAATACAGCTTCCCGGATGGAATCTCAAGGCGTCCCCGGCAGCATTCAAGTGACAGTTGCTACCTACGAACGCCTGCGGGATAAGTACGTTTTTGAGGAGCGCGGCGTGATTCCAGTGAAGGGCAAAGGCGATATGATGACTTATCTGCTTATGGGCCGAAACGCTTAATTAATCATTGGGCATTGGGCATCGGGTAGCGGTAACTAATATCAACAGTCAACAGTCAACAGTCAACAGTCAACAAATCATCAAATGAGCGTAAATTCTAACCTTTTAATGTACGCCCAATGGGCGGCAATTCTGACAGTAGCTTTGGCTATTTTAACAGTTATAGCATTTATCTTCAAATGGGGTTTTCGCTTCCGATTGGTAGGAGTGACAAGCTTTATGGGAGTAATTGCTGCGAGTATATTCGGTCTGGGTTTGGGACTGTTTTCCCGTACAGAAATTCCTGGTGCGGTGCGCTATTCTTTAGTTTACGATACTGGCGGCGCTCAAACAGTAGTTACTGTGCCACCTACGATCACGGAATCGGAATTAGAAGCAACGATGCAGCAAGCGGCTGCGGATTTGTACTCTCCAGGGCGCTCTGGGCGGGGCAGAGACTACATGACTATCCGAGTTCGTACAGTTGTACATCCAGAGCCTGGACTGTCGCAGCCGCTGTTTTTGGGCGAAGTGAGGCGATCGCTCGCGACTCGTTATGATGAGAAAATGGCGATCGAAATCTTCCCCGAAAAAGTTGCTCTTCTGAAAAAATATCAAGCTTAAAAATAGGGTGCAGCAGCATTCTTAGGACTTACGCATCGGAGATCAGAAACCGGGTTTTTTACAAAAATACTTCGTTGTAACGCGCAGATTCGGTAAAAAATCCGGTTTCTTTGGTCGTAGTGCGTAAGTGCTGAAAAAATAATTTAAAACTATAAAAATAATATCAAATTATGACTCAAGAGTCAGAAAAATTACTAACAAACCTCTACAATGCTTTTGACCCATTCTATCCTTTACCAGCAGGAGATCCGCAGTATGTTGACTGTCGGGAAGTGCGAGGAGATGGCGATATTACAGCGTTTTCCGCTGTTATGAGGTACAATAGCAACAGTTAGCAAACCAATTTCTTAAATGCTGAGGATTTAT
>NZ_JAUBQR010000170.1:0-10033 GCF_036701385.1 Microcoleus sp. Pol12B4
TAAGCTTCGGCAAAATTAGGGTTAATTTCTATTGCTTTGACATAGCAACTTTTAGCTTCATCAATTTTCCCGCCAGCTTGCAGCGCGTTGCCCAGCATTTTGTAAAGCGGCGCTTCCGGCTTAATTTGCAGCGCCTTCTTACAAGCTGCAATCGCCTGTTCCAATTTACCCTGAGCAAAATAGCCTTCTGCCAGTATTTTGTATGCTTCTGGATCTTCTATATTAATTGTAGAATTAACTGCCTGCTGAACTGGCGGCTTAACTGGCGGCTGCACTGGCTGCTTAACTGCGGTTGCTGCGGGCTGCTGCTTGACTGCACCATTTTTCGCAGTTGCACCCGCCAAAGTTTGCTCTCCCTCGCTGCCATTTCTTGCATTAGCTGCGTTCAGTTCAATAGCTTTGCGATAATATGCTGTCGCTTCCTCTAACTTGCCTTGTTTTTTGAGCGCTTCGCCCAAATTTTGGTAAGCAGTCGCCACATTAGGATTTAATTTTATGGCGCGATCGTAACAAGCGATCGCTTCGGGGAATTTTTCCTGCCGAAAAAAAGCGTCGCCCATATTCAAGTGTTCCCCAGGCGCTACTTTTTCCGGTTCCAAACTAAATGCTTGATACCAGCACTGCTGGGCTTCTTCCGGTTTGCTAATTTGTCCGAATACTTTTGCTAAATTCCGGTACACTCCCGCGAAATTCGGCTTAATCGCGATCGCCTTTTGATAAAATCCGATCGCCTCCTGCCATTTTTGCTGCTGCGCGCTCAGGCTGCCCAAATTCGCGTATACTTCCGCAAAATTCGGTTCTATTTCAATCGCTTTTGCGTACCAGTGCCGCGCCTCTTCCATCCTGCCTTGAGCTTGTAGCGCGTTACCCAAAGTCTTGTAAGCTGGTGCAAAATTGGGGTGAATCTTTAAGGCTTGCTCGCAGGAGGCGATCGCTTCTTCTATTTTTCCTTGGGATAAGTATGTTTCTCCCTGTTGGTTAAATTGAACCGCTGTTGATTCTGTATTCACTGTTGATGGCATATGGGCGGCGGCTCCAGAGGCAGGAATTAAATATGGTAGTCAAAACGTTTCACAATTATACTCGCGTTTGACACTAACAGTAGCGGGCTTGTTCCCCTAATTCTTAATTTTTTTGATTCCCGGTGCTGGCGAGGAACCGGGATTCTCGGCTGATTTTTTGATTTTACGGCTAAATATGTAAGAATCAGCACAGTTTCTGGCGGATTTACGCGCCAGTTCCGACTTTTGTAGCTGCTAGTCGATCGCCCGTTTTGTAAAAAAAAGTAAACACTGCAGATTCTTGCTTGTGGGATGCTTTTTTGTGGGCTTGGCAAGGGAACAGGCCTAAAAAAATATTACAAGCAGCGCAAAATGTGCGATCAAACCCAAACGAGAATATCCTTTTTAGCAAAAAACGATCGCCCTTTTGGGAGAAAGCGATCGCCCTTTTTTTCAACCATTAGTTAACAACTATTAGCAATTACTAATTAAGCTGCTGCGGCTGCGTCTTCTTCTGCGTCTTCGGCTTCAGAACCTGCTTGAATTCCCAGCACGGTAACAACCACCTGATCTGGTTCGCCGAGAGCTACCACTCCTGCAGGCAAAACTAATTCGTTAATGTGCAGCGCATCCCCAACCTTTAAATTAGAAATATCTACTTCTATGGATTCAGGAATGCTGTCAGGTTTGCACTTAACTGCTAGTTGCGTCAGCACGGTATCCAAGATGCCGCCTTCTAACTTGACGCCGACAGCTTCGCCGACAAAATTCAGCGACACTCCAACTTCCAGGCTGTCTTGAGTTGCTACGGAGAAAAAGCTCAGGTGGTAAGGATAGCCCTTCCAAGGATGAACTTGAACTTCGCGCAGTAAGGTTTTTCCGCTCCAAGATAGATCGGGAATGCTGAGGTCAATTAGGGTATTGTTGACTACGTGCTTTTTGAGCAGGTGTTCAACTGTTTTGGCTTTGATGGTAAGGGAAATGGATTCAGATCCTTTGTGACCGTAGAGGACGGCGGGAATCAATCCAGAGCGGCGGAGAGCGTTAGGTTTACTGCCTTCTGCCCGCTTTTGACATTCTACTGCGAGTTCCATTTTATGACTTTCTGCTGATTGTTTTCACATTTTATCAAATTTATGCTACAGCGATCGACCTTAATTAAATTCGCTGAAGATTTGATAAAAATTGGGAGTTGGGAATTGGGAATTGGGCTATTCTCGGAATTTCGGCCTTTCCAACTTTCCCAATCTCCCCATCACTCTTTCCCAATCTCAAATCTAAAACGGTTAGGCTGGCGTACCGTCAGCAGAGAGCAAAGCGCGTTTCGGGCCGTGAATCGGGTCTTCTACAATAATAGTTTGGTCGCGGCTCGCACCGAGAGAAACAATTGCGATCGGCACTTCCATCAAATCTGCCAAAAACTTCAGATAATCCAAAGCTTGCTGCGGCAAATCTTCCAAATTCCGGCACTCTTCCGTAGACTGTTTCCAACCGGGAAGGGTTTCGTAAATAGGTTTGCACCGAGTAAAGATTCGGGAACTTTTCGGGAAATCAACACATTTTTCGCCGTCAATTTCGTAAGCAACGCAAACTTTTATTTCTTCTAATTCATCCAAAACATCTAGTTTGGTAATTGCCAGACAGTCAAGGCCGTTGATGCGGACTGCGTAGCGGCCGATTACTGCGTCGAACCAACCGCAGCGGCGTTTGCGGCCGGTTGTCGTGCCGAATTCTGCACCTCTCTCGCCCAAAACTGCTCCTATTCCATCTACCATTTCGGTAGGGAAGGGGCCTTCTCCGACGCGGGTTGTATAAGCTTTTGCTACGCCAATTACGCGATCGATCGCTGTTGGGCCGACTCCGGTTCCCACACAAGCGCCGCCTGCGATGGGATTGCTCGAAGTAACGTAAGGATAAGTACCGTGGTCTAAGTCTAATAAAGTGCCTTGCGCGCCTTCAAACAGAATATTTTTCCGCTTGTGAATTCCCTCATAAATCTTCAGAGAACTATCTACTACGTGCGGCCGCAAACGTTCCGCATAAACTCGATATTCATCAATTACCTCTTGGGGATTGAGAGGTGGCAAATTGTAGAGTTTTTCGAGAAGGACATTTTTACAATTAATCGTCCATTCCAGTTGTTCTTGCAACCCATCCAAGTCCATTAAATCGAGCATCCGAATGCCGGTACGTTCCGACTTGTCGGCGTAAGTAGGGCCGATGCCGCGTCCCGTCGTCCCGATTTTATAATTTCCCCGCTGCGTTTCCGATGCTACATCAATTAATCGATGATAGGGCATCGTGACGTGAGCCGTCTCCGAAATCATCAGGGAGGCTGTCGAAATATTCAGTGCCTCTAGCTGATCTAACTCTGCAATTAAAACTTTAGGGTCGATGACCGTGCCACAGCCGATAATACACTCTT
Organism: Microcoleus sp. Pol12B4; assembly: GCF_036701385.1. Taxonomy (NCBI): domain Bacteria; kingdom Bacillati; phylum Cyanobacteriota; class Cyanophyceae; order Oscillatoriales; family Microcoleaceae; genus Microcoleus; species Microcoleus sp. Pol12B4. The sequence goes on from NZ_JAUBQR010000170.1 coordinate 3,427, forward strand.
TATCAGGGTAGAGAATCCCGGACGGAATTAAGTGCAGCTTGAAAGTCTGACCGTTTACTACCACGGTGTGACCGGCGTTGACGCCCCCTTGGTAGCGGACAACGATATCTGCGGATTTGCTGAGCAAATCGGTAATTTTGCCTTTTCCTTCATCGCCCCACTGGGCGCCGATCACAACTACGTTAGCCAAGGGTTTCTCGCGTTCAGTTCAGGTTGACACAATCTCCGATTATCTATGAATGCGTCCTAAATGTCAATCAATTTTAGATTTTAGATTTTGGATTTGAGATTTTAGAGGCTACGCCACGGATACATCGGTTCACAGGTCGATCGCCTATGCAAATTAGTGAGAGTCGATCCACAGATGAGTCCGGGGGCAAGAGACCCCATTGTTTTCGGTCAAATTAATTTTGTTAACATTGAGAAAATAGAGGCTTTGTTGCCATGACTTTACACGCTGAGTTGCACCGCCATCTGGGTGGTTCTGTCGTTCCTAGGGTGCTGTGGCGGTATTTCGATCGCCACAATGCTGAGATGGTTAATCGATTTCAAGAATACTCGGAGTTTGAGGAGTTTTACACTCGTCCGCGCAATACTCTCAATGAGTATTTGGAACTGCACACGCTGGTAGAAAGCGTTCAAACTGTTGAGACTTTGCCTTATTTCATCTATCGGTTGATGCGGGGCGCTTACGTGTTTGAAAATATGGCTTATTTGGAGTTGCGCTATACGCCTTATTTGCGGACTCCAGAACATTTGGATCAGTCAGAACGCATTGATTTGATGGCAGAAATTGTACAGGTTGTGGGCAAGGCAAGTCAAATTAGCGATTGTCCGATTGTTACTAGCCAAATTTTGTGTATGCACTCGCGTTTACCCTATGAGGTGAATCGGGCGATCGTAGATTTGGCGGCCGGGATGGGAGAATATGTTTGTGCGATCGATCTAGCTGGCGGCGATGATTGTATTGGCGAGCGTTTGGAGGAGTTTGTCGGATTGTACCAGTACGCGAGGTCGATCGGCATCAAAACTACCGGCCACCTCTACGAAACTACCTCTGGCTGTTATCCCGAACTTCTGCCCTATCTGATGCGTATCGGTCACGGGATTCAAATTCCCTTAAAATATCCCGAACTGCTGCCAGAAGTCGCGCGCAGGGGTCAATGCTTGGAGGTTTGCCCGACTACCTATCTCAAAACGGGGACGTTGCAGGATATGCGCGAATTGAAGGTTGTGTTCGATCGATGTTTTGAAGCTGGTGTCGATATTGCCATTTGCACCGACAACGCGGGATTGCACAACGTGCGATTGCCTTTCGAGTACGAGAATTTGTTAACTTTGGATATCATTGATTTTCGGCAGTTGCAAGCGTGTCAAGAAGCTGCTTTCCGCCATGCTTTCGCGTGGCCCTACGGGGAGCGGCCTGTGAAAATGCTGACGGGTTTGTTGCAACATGAGTCTGTGTCCGCGATCGTTAATTAAAGAATATCTATTTAATGAACCGCGAAGGGGCGAAGGAAGAGAAAGAGGAAGATAGGCAGATGTTTTCAGGTAAAAACTCTACTTGGAAATGAGAAAAAACTCTTTCTTCTCTTCCTTCGCGCTCTTTGCGTCTTCGCGGTTAGTTTAAAAGAGATATTTGTAAAATTATAATAAGCGTCGAGCGAGCGATACTCAGCCACAAGCTATAGTTTGGATGCAGAAATATCAATATAAAAGGATAAAAAAACATGACAAATATGGACGCTTACTGGATGCCCTTCACTGCAAACCGACAGTTTAAAGCGAATCCGCGAATATTGGTGTCGGCAAAAGATATGCACTTTACAAGCGATGATAACCGTTCAATTTTAGATGGTACTGCGGGGCTGTGGTGCGTGAATGCAGGACACGCCCGCGAGACAATTGCCGAAGCAGTTAAACAGCAGGTTTTGCGTTTGGATTACTCTCCGGCTTTTCAGATGGGACATCCGGGTGCTTTTGAATTGGCGGAACGTTTGGTAAAGATGATTCCGGGCAATTTCGATCGCGTTTTTTTTACTAATTCGGGTTCGGAATCTGTTGAAACTGCTTTGAAAATTGCGATTGCTTATCACCGGGTAAAAGGTGAAGGAACGCGCCAAAGATTGATCGGCCGGGAACGCGGCTATCACGGCGTTGGTTTTGGGGGAATTTCTGTCGGGGGTATCGGTACAAACCGCAAGTTTTTTGGCAGTTTGCTCACGGGAGTCGATCATTTGCCTCACACTCACAATCTCGAACACAATGCTTTCAGCCGCAAACAACCGGAATGGGGAGCGCATTTGGCGGATGAATTGGAGCGGATTGTCGCTTTGCACGATGCGTCGAATATTGCAGCGGTAATTGTCGAGCCAGTGGCTGGTTCTACAGGGGTTTTGATTCCGCCGAAAGGTTATTTGGAGCGGCTGCGGGCGATTTGCGACAAGTACGGAATTCTGCTGATTTTTGATGAGGTAATTACCGGATTCGGGCGACTCGGCTCTAGTTTTGCAACGGAATATTTTGGGGTGGTTCCCGATATTGTGACGGCGGCGAAAGGGATAACTAACGGTACGGTACCGATGGGGGCGGTATTTGTGAAAGAAGGCATTTATGATGCTTTTATGAATGCTCCTGAAAATGCGATCGAGCTTTTTCACGGTTATACTTATTCTGGTCATCCTCTGGCTTGTGCTGCTGCTTTGGCGACGCTGGATATTTATGAGGAAGAAAAGCTGTTTGAACGAGCCGATAAGATGGCTGGTTACTGGGAAAATGCAGTGCATTCTTTGAAGGGAGTGCGGCACGTAATTGATGTCCGCAATCTGGGACTGGTGGCGGGTATTGAGTTGGGATCTATTGCTGGGAAGCCGGGGAAACGGGCTTTTGATTGTTTCTTGCAGTGCTATGAAAAAGGGTTGCTAATCCGAACTACGGGTGATATTATTGCTTTATCGCCACCGCTGATTATTGAGAAGGAACATATCGATCGCATTGTGGAAATTTTGACAGCGGTTTTGCAGGAGATGGAGTAGGATTTAACGAACCGCGAAGGCGCGCGTAAGCGCTAGGACGCGAAGGAGGAGAAAGAAGAAGATGCAGTTCTTCCTTCGCGCTCTTTGCGTCTTCGCGGTTCGTTCAAATAATTAAAAAGCGCTATAATAATTAACAACTAATGACGAATGACGAATAACTATGGTGCAATTAACGGCAAAAATCTCTGCTAACGAGTTAGCAAATTTGGCTGTAGATTTGATTCGGAAAACAGGTTGCGAGTACGGTGATGTGCGTTTTTGCACTTATCGAAGGCAGAATCTTTACGCGCGCGATCGATCTTTAAGTCAACTGTCAGATAATGTAAGTTCGGGTTTTGGCGTGCGAGTGCTTCTAGACGGCGCTTGGGGGTTTGCCGCCAGTCACAGCAAAACACCCGCAGAGGTTGCAAGAATAGTCGCTTTGGCTGTAGAAATCGCTAAAGGCAGCCGCTTAACTCAGAAGGAACCGGTGCGGTTAGTGCCTGTCGAAAAATATGTCGATACCTACATTACTCCCATCGCCATTGACCCTTTTTCTGTACCCGTTGCTGAGAAAGCTGAACTGCTGCTAACTATCAACGAGAAGCTGCTAGCACACGGCGCACAAGGTATCAAAAAAGCTTCTTCTTTTTTGCAGTCAAGCCGCGAAGACAAGGTTTTTGCTTCTACAGAAGGCTCGCTAATCGAACAAACAATCTACCGCAGCTATCCGGGTTTTGACTGTACGGCAATTGCGGGCGGCGATGCCCAAAGTCGCAGTTACGAACGCCCGCCACTGAATATCGGTTACGAACATATTAATCCCGATGATTTGTTGAGTCAAGTCGAAAGAGTTGCCGCCGAAGCTATTGAGAAAGTCCGCGCTCCCAAAATCCCGGCTGGTATTTGCAAATCCCTGATTCTCCAGCCGACAAATTTGTATTTGACAATCCACGAATCTGTAGGACATCCAACTGAATTAGACCGGGTTTACGGCTACGAATCTAATTTTGCCGGCACGAGCTTTGCTACTACTGATAAGTTAAATAAACTGCAATACGCTGCACCTTGGGTGAATTTTAAGTGCGATCGCACTCAACCAGGCGGCCGCGGTACAATGGGTTACGATGATGAGGGCGTAAAATCACAAGATTGGTACGTTGTCAAGGATGGGGTTTTAGTTGATTATCTCACTGACAGAGAGACGGCTTATCGCCTCGGACGTGCCAGCAGCAACGGTTCTGCTTACGCTGACAGTTGGTCGAGCGTGCCGATGGTGAGAATTCCCAATTTGGGATTGGAGCCGGGCCCGGATGGCGGCAGCCATACTGCTACTTTGGCACAGATGATTGCTGATACCGAAGACGGGATTTTAATCGACGGTATTGGTAGTTATTCGATCGACCAGCAGCGGCGCAATTTTCAATTCGGCGGCGATGCTTTTTGGAAGGTGGAAAAAGGTAAAGTTGTCGGTATGTTGAAGGATGTAACTTATCAGGCGATGACTACTGATTTCTGGAATCAAATAGATGCGATCGGGCCGGCTTCGGAGCTGGTTCAGTGCGGTACTCATATATGCGGAAAAGGCGAGCCGATGCAGGTTGCTCAGATGACTCACGCTTGTGTGCCCGTGCGAGTGAGGGATATTCAAATTGGGTAATAGGGCATGGGGCATGGGTCATCGGTTCTTAGTTATTAGTTAATTGCTAACAATGCCCAATTCGCAATGCCCAATTCGCAATGCCCAATTCGCAATGCCCAATTCGCAATGCCCAATTCGCAATGCCTAATTACTAATCATGATTGTAACAACATCGCCCGCAAGTTTAAGTGAAGACCAAGCCTTATCTGTAGTAGAAAAAGCAGTCAAATTATCCAAAGCAGAGGAAGTATTTGTCAGTCTCTCTACTGGCGAAGAATCTCTTTCTCGGTTCTCGGAAAATCAAATCAGCCAAAATATCAGCAAAACTGTATTTAACCTGAGCATTACTAGCTATTTCGGCAACAAAAGCGCCTCTGCTGCTGTTACAGAATTTGATGAAGATGCGATCGCCTCCGCAGTCAAGCGATCGGAAGAATTAGCCAGAATTGCGCCGGCAGACCCCGAATGGATGCCGCTGCTGCCGCCTCAAACCTATGATTTGCGATCTCCCGCCTTCGACGCAGCAACGGCAACTGTATCGCCTCTAGCGCGGGCAGAAATGGTGCAGCAAGCTTGCGCCATTGCTTCCCAGGGGGGCGCTCACGGTTCGGGCACTTTGAGCGCTGATGTGTGGCTGTACGCAATCGCCTCGTCAACCGGACTCCGCGCCTGCAATCAGTCTACAGAGGCAGATTTCAGCTTTACGGCTCGCGTTGAAGACGGTTCTAGTTGGGCTCAGAGCACTGCTTGGAGTATCAACGAATTGCCGATCGCCCAATTAGCAGAACAAGTGCTCGATCGGGCGATCGCATCCCGCAGCCCCCGCGAAGTCACTCCCGGTATTTATCCTGTAATCTTTGACGGTGCTGCTTTTGCGGATTTGCTACCGTGGGTAATTTGGAGTTTGGATGCGAGGGCGGCGGATGAGGGGCGATCGTTTATGTCGATCGCCGATGCAGAGGGAAAACCAGCGGGAAACCGCGCGGGGGAACAACTTTTTAGCCCGTTAGTGCAAGTGCAGCGCGATCCGGCTCATCCTTTGTTGCGATCGAATACTTTTTTCGGCGACGGATTGAGCAATAACTATTTGGAAATTATCAAAGATGGCGTGCCTCAAAGTTTGTCTTATTCCCGCTACTGGGCCGCACAAAAAGGCAAAGAAGCAAAAGGTGCTTATTTCCCGATCGTGATGACAGGTTCCGACCAAAGTTTAGCAGATTTAATTGCTCAAACCGAGCGCGGAATTTTCGTCAGTCGAGCTTGGTACGTGCGCTACGTTAATCCGAAAACATTGGAAGTAACGGGAATGACTCGCGACGGTACTTTTTGGATTGAGGATGGCAAAATTGCTTACCCGATTAAAAACCTGCGTTTCAATCAAGTTTTACCTGATATGTTGCGCGATGTGGATGCAGTTAGTGCGGTGAAGCGTTACGGCGGTAGTGTCGTGCCCGGAGTGCGCGTGAAAGCTTTTAATTTCACCAGTATTACTGACAGTTTGTGACTTGCAAGGGTGAGGTGCGCGGAAACCCACCCGGAGGAGGTGGGTTTTTGTGTCGGTAAAGTAGATTGGGTGCGGGTTCGGGCGATCGCCTGTTGACAAAGCTGTTAGGAAAATTAGTATTTTTTTAACCGAGGCATCTACCTTAAGGTAGAGTATTCTTTGTGAGGCTTAGGATTTAAACCAGCTACTATCTAATTTAGAGCGATCAAGAAAAAGCAATTACCAATTATCAATGAATCAATATTTTGCTACAGTTGCGCGCGGTTTAGAAACTATTGCCGCCCAAGAATTAGAACGTTTAGGGGCCCAGGATGTTAAGCCAGATTTTACTGGAGTTTACTTTGCGGGCGATCGGGCTTTATTGTACCGCGTCAATCTGTGGTCGAGAACTATTTTTCGAGTGCTAATGCCGATCGCCGAATTCCGGTGTTACAACTCGGATATGCT
>NZ_JAUBQR010000170.1:10133-14230 GCF_036701385.1 Microcoleus sp. Pol12B4
GTCAATCTGTGGTCGAGAACTATTTTTCGAGTGCTAATGCCGATCGCCGAATTCCGGTGTTACAACTCGGATATGCTCTACCGCGAAGTGCAAAAAATCCCTTGGGACGAATACTTATATCCCGACAATACTTTAGCAGTAAACTGCACCGGTGGCAACGAAAACTTGAACCACACTCACTTTACAGCTTTGCAGGTCAAAAATGCGATCGCCGACCAACAGCGCCTTCAATTTAACAAGCGTTCTAATGTCGATGTAGAGAATCCCGATTTGCTAATTAACATTCACATTCATCAAGATAGAGCTATTTTAAGTTTAGACAGTTCTGGCGGCAGTTTGCACCGCCGGGGATATCGACCGGCGATGGGGCTTGCTCCCCTCAAAGAAACCCTAGCTGCGGCTTTGTTGGAGATGGCAGAATGGACGCCAGATTTGCCGTTTTTAGACCCGATGTGCGGTTCTGGGACTTTGCCTTTGGAAGCGACTTTAAAGGGATTGAATATTGCACCGGGATTGTTTCGAGAAAAGTTTGGATTTATGAGTTGGCGCGATTTTGACGAACCTTTGTGGGATAAATTGTGGGCCGAAGCTGAAAATAGTGAATTACCGGAACTTAAAGAGGTGGTTGCAGGGTGCGATCGCGATTCCGATATGTTAACTCAAGCTCGCACGAACGCGCAGCAAGCTGGTATTTCCGGTAAAATTCAGTTTGCTCAAACCGAGTTATCTCAGTTGGAAGCACCCGCAGACAGAGGCGTTTTGATTTGCAATCCTCCCTACGGAGAAAGGCTGGGAGATGCTAGCGAATTGGGAGATTTGTACAAGATGTTGGGGGATATTTTCAAGAATCGTTTTAAAGGTTGGAATGCCTTTATTTTGACTGGAAATAAGGAGTTGGGTAAAAAGGTGGGACTCAGGACATCGCGGCGAATTCCGGTTTTTAATGGCTCGATTCCGTGTACTTTGCTCAAGTATGAACTGTATTAAATATTTATAGAACATATCTCACTAAACTTGACAAGAGCCAATATTAATTGGAAGAGGCTAGGCTAAATGAAAATCTTTGATATTGACGACCACAAACTCATCTTAGGAGATGTGTTAGAAGTGCTTGGCACTGAAATCCAAGACAACTCAATAGATTTAATTTTTGCCGATCCTCCCTATAATATTGGCAAAAATTTCAATGGTTTTAAAGACAAGTGGGAATTTGAAAACGATTATTTAGAATGGAGTTATAGTTGGTTAAACTTATGTGTTAATAAGCTCAAGCATAACGGCAGTTTGTATCTAATGGCGTCAACTCAAAGTATGCCGTACTTTGATTTATATTTGCGCGATCGCTTAACAATCCTTTCTCGAATAGTGTGGTATTATGACAGTTCGGGTGTACAAGCAAAAAATTTTTACGGCTCTCTTTACGAACCAATTTTATATTGCGTCAAGGACAAACGAAATTATACATTTAATTCCTCAGATATTCTGGTAGAGGCGAAAACTGGAGCTGTTAGAAAACTAATTGACTACCGCAAGGCTCCGCCATCAGTATATAATTCTAAAAAAGTTCCAGGTAATGTGTGGGAGTTTCCGAGAGTGAGATATCGTATGCCTGAGTATGAGGAACATCCTACCCAGAAACCAACATCGTTGTTAGAAAGAATTATCAAAGCCAGTAGTAATGAGGGCGACGTTGTACTAGATATATTTTCGGGAACTTTTACAACATCATTTGTTGCCAAGCAGCTTAACAGAAAGTCAATCGGTATAGAATTACAAGAAAAGTATCTACAAATAGGATTGCGGAGGTTGCAAATTATCCCGGAGGATAGTGAAGAGAATCTGATGTCTGAAGTCCACTCTGATGAAATTTCGCCACAGCAGCTAACACTAAACTTACAACTATAATAAAAATGGAACATGAATTTACAAAAATAATTAAAAAATTTTTAGAGGATAAGTTTGGCGAGGCAGGGACTCAAATATTGAGTGAAAGCCAGCTAATTTTATATTTGAATATCAAGACTAAATCTTCAAATAAAGGCTCAAAATCAAGAGGAAGTTTTGCCAACTTATACGCAATATATGTTTTAGTTGAAGATTATTTTGTGAAAAATTTTCATCAGACAGGAATGTATTCAGATTATGAAGGTGCAGTTTATACGCATCTTTTTAAGAGACAGCGTGAATTAGCATTCGGGAAAAAGCTTCAAAATCATGGCTTGAACCATAGGATGAATGAAGAATTTAAAAAATATTTTCCCACTTGTGAGTTCATCCCAATTTTGAGAAATCAGAAAAATAACAGGTATTGGTTTAACGAAAATTTATTAAAAGTCAAAATCAATGAGAATGAACACAATATAGCAGAAACAGTAATCCACATAATTGATGCTTACGTTGAAGCTAAGAGAGATAGCTTTGAAAAGTTTATTCAAATTTGTAAAGATGCTCAAAGATTGACAGAGGTTCAAGTCAGAGAATTTATCAAACAAATGGTAGCGCCAAATGTAGATGCTCGAATTTTCGAGATCGTCAGCTACAGTATATTAAAATACTACTACAATGACCGAGTTATTTATTGGGGTTATGCACTAGACAGACTCCAGCAAGAAAATTTAAAGCTGTTTAAAACAGGTAGGACAAATGCTAATGATGGGGGAATTGACTTTGTAATGAAACCCCTAGGACGTTTTTTTCAGGTGACTGAAACTGTAGATGTAAATAAATATTTCCTAGACATTGATAAAATTGAAAGGTATCCGATAACATTTGTAGTTAAATCTTTAGATTCAGATAGTGAAATTAAATCAAAGATTGAAGCACAAGCTCAAAAGCTGTATTCAATAAATGCTATAGTATCTCAGTACATGGAATGTATAGAAGAAATAATCAATGTTCCTATTCTGATAGAAAGATTTGAACAAGCCGTTGCCAAAGGAGACTTAAGCAATATATTGAGCGAGATTATTAAGCAGAGCCGATTAGAATTTAATTATGAAGATCAGGAAGAAAGTCAGGAAATTGAATTATTAGACGTTGCTCTAGAGGATGAATGATTCAGTCATAAAGTCCGCCTGCTTTAGACAATTATTGTTTCCTTACCTTTAACTTTTACACCGACAACAAAGAAACGTGAGCGGAAACAATCTTCCACCCTTCAGGAAACTTCCGCCACATCTGACTCTGCCGCCCCAGACGCACCACTCCATCCATTACACGGCGAAATTCCAGCGTCACAGCCGCCGTATCTGCATCGAAAGTCACGACTTTGAGGTTGAACATTTCTCGATCGACATTTACAGGCGATCGTCCTTGGCGAAAAGCCCTCACCTCATCGCTCCCGTAGAGGTTCTCCGTCACCCCAAACCGCACGACTTCCGGCGCATCCCAGAACAAATTATCGAGAGTTTCAATATCATTCGTACAAAGAGCTTTTTCGTATTTTAAATATAGTTTAGTTAACTCAGCCACCACAGCATAATCATTGCTAACAGTCATAAATTGTATATTTTAAAACTCTTAACTTTCACAAGTTTTGTTTGCAATAAGGACTAAAGTCCTTACTACAAACGCAACTAATTACTGGAAATTAATGCTCAATTTTGAGCGAAATAATCTTGTCACCTTGGCGGATAGCATTGACGACAGACATATCCTCAGTTTTGCCAAAAGTTGTGTGCACTCCATCTAGATGAGACTGGGGAGAATGGCAAATAAAAAATTGGCTACCACCCGTATCTTTACCTGCGTGAGCCATCGATAAAGTTCCTGCCAAATGTTTGTTGGAGTTAATTTCGCACTTGATTTTGTAGCCGGGGCCGCCCGTTCCATTGCCTTTTGGACAGCCACCTTGAATCATAAAGTTAGGAATGACTCGGTGAAAGGCCAATCCATCGTAAAAACCTTTTTCCGCCAAGTCAACAAAATTCTTCACTGTGTTAGGCGCATCCGCATCGAACAATTCCAAATTGATTGTGCCTTTGTCGGTTTCCATTATAGCGCGGGTCATGATTTTTCCTTGCTTCCTAAAATGAGTGTGTTGCCTGCGTGTTAATTGCGGACTTCGCTTTTATAGCGACAGGTTTCAAACTGTCGTT
>NZ_JAUBQR010000171.1:0-14127 GCF_036701385.1 Microcoleus sp. Pol12B4
AACATGAAAAACATCGTCCGCAGATACCCCCAATTTGCCGACATGAGAGCCGCCCTCAGCGCCTGTCTTTGGGAAGCAGGAAATCGCGGCGAAGCTGAAAGCAATTGGGTAGCAGCCATCGGCCTCGACTCCCGCTACAAAGACCTCGATTGGGTTGCCAATAACCGCCGCTGGCCACCACTTGCAGTCAGTGCATTAGACAAATTCTTGCACTTGCAATAGTCTCAAAGGGAAAGTTGACTGTTGACGGTTGACTGTTGACTGTTGACGGTTGACTGTTGACGGTTGACTGTTAACTGTTGACTCGATTTTATTATTCCGATACAACCGGAAACGATATCATTGGTTATTTGTTATTTCGACAACTAACAACTGACAACTAATACGAATTTAATGTGAAGTTGCACATATCTCGATCCCCCTGATTGTTGGGGAGTAGGGGTTGACTTTGAGAAGAATCTTGTCCCACCCCCTACTCCCCTTATTAAGGGGGGCTAGGGGGGATCGGATTCTATGCAACCTCATAAAAAATTGGTATGACCCCTCCTTCTACAGTCAACAGTCAACAGTCAACAGTCAACAGAACTAATTCTCGAATCCGCGCAGCCGTCAACTCCTCGACATTCCTGAAAACCGCTGCGGCACCTGCATTTTCCAGCACCGCAGCATACGCCTCGCAGCGCACAGCATCATCCAAAACATGAGGTGGCAAAATTCCAGCCCCCAGCCAAACCCGATTTGGTTGCACTTCCCGCGCCTTCACAACCGTGTAAATATCCGCAACAGTATCTCCCGCGTAAATCACGGGCAAATCTTTTTCTAAACCGTGCAGATTTTCCAACTGTTCAATTGCCGCGAAAAGTCCAGCCGGATCGGGTTTTCCCGGTGCATCTTCCATCGCCACCAACACGGGTGAATTTAAACTCAGTTTCCCTGACAAAACATAAGCAGCTTCATCCCGCATCGCCCCGCTAAAAAAGCCCCAAACAACTCCCCCAACCGTTAAATTTTCCAGGTAAGCCGGACTTAACAGCAGCGGTTCGTCGCAAATGTAACCAGTCCAATTTTTCTCATCGGGCCCGCGATAGCGACTTTGGAAAAAAGCCACTAACTCGTCATAGTTGAGAGCGAGTTCATTTCTCGATCGGCCAATCCCCTCAAAATAACGGCAAACAAACTCGAAAGACGCCTGCCAGTCATTATTCCACACACCCTCCGACTTCAGAGAGTCGATATCGAGAGAATTCGGACGAAAAGCACCCGCCGTGAAATGTTCCACCGCATCGGCGATCGCCCGCCGGTAGGAACCAGACACATCCCGCACCACACCGTCAATGTCAAAAACTACAATAACTCTGTTCACAACTTAACTAATCCTTGTACCTAGGGCCGGTGAGAATCAATAAGCTTGGGTTAAAACTGTTTATTCCTCCGATATCCCCCTAAATCCCCCTAAGAAGGGGGACGCAAGAGTAAGTTCTTGTCCCCCCCTTCTTAAGGGGAGCTAGGGGGGATCGGGCTCGGGCCCAAGCGTATTGCGGTGAGAACCCAAATTTTATCTGTTCCCAGCCCCTGAGTGGCGCTAAAACCAGCCGCGCCAGAAAACTTTTCATAGCCGATGACCAATTATCGAACAGAGTGTGCTACGCTTAGCGATTGTAGAAATTTTTAACAAGTTCGATCAGAACCCTGGAGGTTTGCTTGTCCAAGTTCATCTTAAAAGTTCTCTGGCTAGAAGAGAATGTTGCCCTCGCCGTTGACCAAGTTGTCGGCAAAGGAACTAGCCCGCTGACATCCTACTTTTTCTGGCCTCGCAAAGATGCGTGGGAAGACCTCAAAAACGAACTCGAAGCCAAACACTGGATTGCTGATAACGATCGCGTCGAAATCCTCAACCAAGCGACAGAAGTAATCAACTACTGGCAAGAGGAAGGCAGACGACGCCCGATGACTGAAGCTCAGTCAAAGTTCCCCGAAGTGACTTTTACCGGCAGCAACTAAGCCCAGCTTTAAGTTGCTATCCATATAAATTGCCTGTTATGGCTGACAAGGGGAAGGAGAGAGGGGAGAAGGCGAGAGGATTTGACGCTTTTTCCACCTCGCCGTAAAACATACAATTTAAATGCGCTATAGCTTATCTTGATACTAACTCCGATTTTGGGACCTAATCGGGTTTTGGGCTTAGTCGATCGATTTGAGATTAGAGATTGGAAATTTATGCAAAATAAAGCTCTAAAATCGCCTTTTCTAAAATCTAAAAATACTAAGCAACGAAACCAAAGAAATCTAAAATCGGCTTTTTTATACTTTTAAATTGTACAGTCAGCTCTCAAAAAACTTCCCTATGACTAACGACTAATGACTAATGACTAATGACTAATGACTAATGACTAATGACTAATGACTAATGACTAATGACTTCTTCGCGGAATCTATGGGCGCCGAAAGTACAATCAACCAGACCGAACAGCTACCGCTGGTAGTAAATCCCGACATTCTCCAGCAAGCTATCCTCTACAAAATTAATACCCGCGTAAACGCTCGCGGAGAATTAATTTTCCCCTGCGTACCGGGAATGCTAAGCCACTATCTCAAGTCGATAGAAAATCTATTTAGCACTCTCGACAGACCCCTGCCCGAAGACCGCAGAGACGAACTCAGCAAGCTTTTAGCCACCAAGTTAGAACAAGGCTACCGCACCTCCACAGCATCGATGCTGATTCTGCAATACGAATCAGTGCAGCCGCCACAAACCGGTTTAGCCTGCAAAGTGATTGTTACTACCTCAACAGTTGGAGAACAGTACAAAAGCTGGGTAGACACCAGAGAACCTCCGCTTTTCGGCTCTCATCCAGACGCAAAATTGATGACAACGGCTGCTAAATTGGGCACACCCGATCGAGTGCGGATTTTGGACGTGGGGGCTGGTACCGGCCGCAATACCTTGCCGCTGGCGAGATTAGGCTATTCTGTGGATGCGATCGAACTAACTCCCGCTTTTGCAGAACAATTGAAAGCGGCAGTAACAGCCGAAAACCTTCCCGTCACAGTGACTGAAGGCGATGTGCTCGACCCCTTAATGCGGATGAAACCGGCCCGCTATCAGTTAGCAGTTGCCGCCGAAGTCATTTCGCATTTTCGAGACAGCGATCAAGTACGGCTTTTCCTCGCTAAAATGTGCGATTCCCTGTCTCCCGGAGGCCTGTTGCTGTTCAGCACGTTTTTAACTGTCGGCGACTACCAGCCAGATGCCCTCGTGCGACAAGTTGCCCAACTCTCCTGGTCTACTTTATTTACACCCCAAGAACTCGCCACCGCCATGGAAGGGTTGCCCTTAGTCCAAATATCCGACGAATTGGTGTTTGAGTATGAACGCCACCACCTGCCGGAAGGAGCCTGGCCACCGACGCCCTGGTTTCCCAGTTGGGCCACCGGTCGAGATGTCTTCCCGATGGCAAACGCACGCCCGCCAATGGAATTGCGCTGGATTTTGTGCCGCCGAAGTTAAAAAAAAATCAATCATTTCTAGACGGGCACAGCAATCAAAACGTTTTATCGGCGGTAAAATTTTCCTCATATATTTTTTTTTCAACAGCTTAAAGCCAACTCGCTGTTAATATTGTGCTGCCGGCATAGAAAAATTTACAAAAATATATATTAAAATGTAAACAGAGCGAAGTTCGATCGCCCCTGGGTGAGAAACCCAGTGTCTGATTAGATCCCACGCTTGCCAACCTTTTATTTCTTGCGAAAAATCGGGTTGCTAATGGCAATCGGGCTTGAATAAAAGTCGATCGCCATCTTGATGGGTGCAACTAGAGTTAAGATGAATTCAACAAACCTATTCCTCCCGATAGATGACTTTTTAGGGAATAGGATTAGCCAATAGATTAGCTCGCTAGTCAGCGATGCTGCTGAGAAACAAATATGCTTTTAACACATCCACTACAAGCGTTTGGAGCAATCTTCGGGCACAAACCTTCCACAAATAGATCATCGATCGACCAAAAAACCAATAAAAATTATTGGGAGGGGAATATTGAACCCGCTGTAAACGAACAAATTGACTGGTACATCCAAGTGGAAATGCTAATGAGTAACGCTAAATCTTCCTGCACTAATGAAGAGATTACTGCTTGGCTGCGGGGATTGCTGACAATTGCTTGGGCAGACGGCAACTTTGACGAAGACGAGCAAAAAATGATTGCAAATCTAACTCAGGATGAACTACACCCGGTATCTTTTGAGGAGGGTTTTGAACCTATTGCCCCAGAGGAATTAGCCGCTGTGTTAGGGAAAGACACCGCCAAAGGCGAGGATTTTTTGAGGACAGCAGTCATGGTAGCTTTGGCAGACGGTACCTATTCGCTCAGCGAAGACGAGGTAATCTCTAAGTTTTGCACAGCTTTGGGGCACAATGTAGAGGCGATCGAAGCTCTGCGACACACTATCGAAGACAGCAAGTGCGATGATCCGCAGGGGCCCAGCAGCCAAATAGTCTTTGATGCGATCGTCCCCCCCGTAGTCGGAACACCTCTTTCATCTCGGCTACCTAAACCTCACCACAAAAATGTCCTGCAACCCGTCAAAGACTGGCTTGACGGCTGGGAAATTCACGACCCAAAATTGGCACACTTTGTCTGTAAAATTATTCCACCCCAGTGTCCGTTTGAGCGAGATGTCGTGTTATTTGGTCGCAAAATCGTCCACATTCCGGCGATGTGCCAAATTAACCCGCTTTACGAACAGTTAGTCGGGATGCGCTTTCGAGCTCTCTGCTATTTGGCAGATGAATGTAAGGAAGATGTATCGTCCTATTGCTAAAAGGAATGGGTAATTGCTAATTGGTAATTCATTCCGGGGCGCAGAACCTCTATCTGTAGGATGCGCCCATAAGCACCTTACCGCTATAATTAGCACGTTAAATACGTATTTGGCGAAGTCCTGTAATTAGCAATTGCTAATTTTTAGTAAATTATTTGCGATGAGTTAGAAACCTATTTTTGGCAAAAAAAAGATTTTTACAGCTCTTTGCACCTGATAAAAACCAAGTTTATTCTGTTTGCGTGCGTGATTTCTGCTAATATCAAATCTGCTTTTATAATACTAATTCAATAAAAGTCTGGGTAGAATTCTCAAATTATTATAGAGATTATTAAAAGCTTTAAAAGCCGGACACGGCAGTGCCGTTTCCCTACCGATGCTTGCGTACAATCTCTCGCTCTGCACTACTTTTGAGAATTGGTATAATTATATTTTTCCGGCAACTGTAAATCGCGACTAAACTTGCCTGTCATCCGCCGACGCGGACTAAAGGAAAAGGGGAATATGGTACTTGCATCTGGTATAATAATAACTAATGACTATTGACACTGACTATTGACTACTGACTAAATTATGCAATTTATCGATCGAGCAGATATTCAAGTCGCAGCCGGCAAAGGCGGCGACGGTATGGTAGCTTTTCGCAGAGAAAAGTATGTACCAGCGGGTGGCCCCTCTGGTGGGACGGGTGGCAAAGGCGGTTCCGTGTATATGGTGGCGGTGGAAAGCCTGCAAACGCTGCTAGATTTTCAGTACAACCGGATTTTTAAAGCCGATGACGGGAAGCGAGGCGCGCCGAAAAATATGACCGGTGCCGGTGGGGACGATCGCACGATCGAAGTTCCCTGCGGTACAGTAGTTTACGACGCGGAAACTCAGGCCATATTGGCAGATTTGGTGACGCCCGGACAGACTTTTTGCGTAGCCAAAGGCGGCAAAGGCGGTTTGGGAAATAAGTGTTTTCTGACCAATTCCAACCGCGCTCCCGATTATGCGATGCCGGGAAAAGAAGGAGAACACAAGTTTTTGCGTTTGGAATTGAAGCTATTAGCTGAAGTGGGAATTCTCGGGATGCCGAATGCGGGCAAATCCACCTTAATTTCAGCATTGTCTGCAGCTCGCCCCAAAATAGCAGATTATCCGTTTACAACTTTAGTCCCGAATTTGGGCGTAGTCAGAAAACCCAGCGGCGACGGTACGGTGTTTGCAGACATTCCGGGATTGATTGAGGGAGCGCACGAAGGTGCTGGCTTGGGTTACGAGTTTTTGCGGCACATTGAGCGGACTCGGTTGTTGCTGCATTTGATCGATATTACTGATGAAGATCCGATCGCCAATTACGTCACAATTCAGGAAGAATTGAAGTCTTACAGGCGTGGTTTAGCCGATAAACCGCAGATTTTGGCTTTTAATAAAGTAGATGCGATCGATCTTGAAAGTGAAGAAATCGGTAATTTAATCAGCAGACTTAAAGAAATGAGTGGCGCTCCTGTTTTGTTGATTTCCGCCGTTAGTAGACTTGGATTGGATGAATTGATGCAGCAAGTTTGGCAGAAACTCGACGAGATGAACGAAAAAGAGGCAGCGGAACTCGAAGTTGTCGTGAGTGTGTAATCGCTTTCTGGTTCATGAAATTTCCGTGAATGGGTAAGTGTTTTTTTGAGGGGGTCAAATCTTTCGGCTGTAGGGCTGGTGCGGCAAGGGTTTGAGCCTCTGTGTCTTGAAAAACGATCGTTTAAAAGTATCTAACGACTGCTTTAAATCGCCTACAAGCCTGACAGTGAAAGTTGCCAAAGGGGTATGGGGCAATCGCTAAGGCTGTGTGGCAAAGGCGGGAAATTTATTATTAGAAGCTTTATCTTATTTTGCGGATATAAGTTGAGCTATATTCACGGCATTTTCTAAAAATTCGCCTTATTATCCCTCATCAACTCCTACTCTAATTCCGCAACGCCCTGAATTACTATTTTTTTAACCAACTTTCTCCTCTAAACAGTCTTTTTTTTGTTCGAGAGCTGTCGATACAAATAGTCGAGGTAGTAAAAATCCCGACCGAGCTTTGTATTCGGCAAATTCAGGATATCGTCCGAGTGAACGATCTTTTTTTATCATGTTAGGAATAAACATACCAGCAATAAAGCTTGCCAGGATTAAAAAAGGTAGCCAGTGCTGAACTAGCATCGCAAACGATCCGTAGATGAGGATTTCTCCTAAGTAATTCGTATTGCGCGATCTGGCAAAAAATCCTTCTGTTATTAGTCCCGAATGGTACTTAAGGGTGTAATACTTCTGTGCATCAGCAGTATAGTGTAGAAAGACACCGATAATATTTAGGGAAATTGCTGCTGCCACTAACGGCAGAGGTGGTTGTGAGCCACTGCTAATCAAAATAAAAGGTGCTACCCAATAGAGGCTAACTAACACAAAGCCGAATATTCCCATTCCGACAGAGATTTCTTGTTCCCACTGTTTATCTGGATATATCTGGCTTTTGAGCAGCCACAACAAACCATAAGTACCGTGCAGAGCGAGATAAACCCAAGCACCCAAATTAAAATTTTGGTAAATGAACATCAGTGTCAAAATAAATGGAAAGCTGAGTCCTTTGTGCAGATTGATAAAATGCTTGGTTTTCATAGCTTTTGTTAATCTCTATCTAGTAAACTCAATCTCTGTTTATATTACACTTTTTTAGATCTAACTACTTATCACGAGCAAACTTATCAATCTGCTTCTATTTTGCCTGACGCGGTAACAAGCAACTTGAAAGCGTGACCGGAGTGCCCTCGTTCTTTTATTTGACAGCTCCCGCTCTCGGCTTAACAAAGAAAATCGATCGCGATCTCAGTAGCGATAGAATGTTGCGCGGCTCATCCGCTCCGAAAGCTTAATCAATGATTTCTCTAATCGGGCGATCGCTATTTCACAAGTTCATATCGTTTCCGGTTGCATGGGGATGATAAAGTCAAGGCCAATAATTCCACATTCCCCCACTCCCTACTCCCCACTCTCCACTCCCCACTCTCCATCATTGAAAAACGCGGTTTCTGAGTACCGATGAGTAAGTCATACCTCTTGTTAAATTCCGTTTGAGTTGCGAATTTGCCCGTTGTAATCAACTCTCACCCTCCCATCTTGGGAAACCGTAACAACTGTCTCTACAGTATAGACAGACGAACCAGGCTTGGAACCCTTAAAAGTAAAAGTCCAAGTTCCATCGCCATTGTCAACGAACGGCGATTCCTTAGAAGTACCGTGCATCGAAGCTTCAGCTCGATAGTTGCCTAAACCCCCATTAGCAATTTCTGCTGCTTGACGGGCTAAGTTTTTTGCCCGATTGAGTTCGATATTGTTGTTAATCACTGTCACGCCATCGGTCTGATATTCAGGAGCAGGATTAGCGTTACTCAAGGGGGGGGAGACTCCAACGGCTAAAGTTGAAAGCGCTACCAGACCAGCAAGTCGAATGTTTAGTTTCATAATACAAACTGATTTATAGTTTGATAAAGTCTACAACACTTGCCTGAAAAAACCCGGTTGAATTCTCAATTTTTAATTTTGACTTGTGAATCGTCGGGCATTTCTCCACCGTTCAAATAGCGGTAACTCATCCGAGAAATATCCCGAATCAATGTTTGAGCTGGTTTCTCCGTTTCCGGCGAATGCTTCACCATCACCGCCACCAAATAACGCTTACCGTTGGGCAAATCTACCATCCCCGCATCCGCAAGCATTGTATCAATGTTGCCGGTTTTGTGAGCAATAACTGAACCTTCGCCTAAACCTTTCGGCAGCAAAGAATCGTTTTTAGTTTGGCGCATGATTTGCAAAATGCGATCGCGCGATTTCACAGATACCAAATTACCCCGATCAATCTGGGCTATGATATTAATCAAATCCTTCGGACTGGTAGTATTAGTTCCCTCCAAATCTGGCAAATTATTACGCAGAACCGTGGTACTCAAACCCCAATTTGCAAAATTCTGATTTAAAACCTCAGCACCTCCCAACAACTCAATCATCATATTTGTCGCCGTATTGTCGCTGACAACAATCATCTTTTGGGCAACTTCCAAAGCCGAATACTTCTTACCAGGGGAGTCGTCTTGCATCTCCCCAGAACCGCCGACAATGTGTTCTGGCTTCAGTGTCAGCATCTGATCTAACTGCACTTTGCCCTCATCTACTGCTTGGAAAAAAGCTACTAAAATTGGCAGTTTAATTGTGCTAGCTGAAGCAAAAGCAGTATCGCCATTAAAGTTTAGGTAGCTTCCAGTATCTAAATCGACTAGAAATATTCCGGCTGTCAAACTAGGATTTTCTGTTGCTAAAACCTGAACTTGCGTTTTCAAAGCTCCTAATTCTTGATTCAGTTGCAGCACTTCTGGGGTTGCGGGTGCCGCAGATGCGCTATCGGCTGGGTTGTTCTGCCCTGTGCTGGTTTGTTCTTCTGTCGCTACAGTGGATGCTCGACTCACAGCATTTACCACCGACAGCAGCGTACCGCAAATCACCGCTATCCCAACTCCCAAAATCAGCAAGCGAGTAGCATAAACCAACGGCGGTACGCTCCGAGGTGCAGAGCGTTTACCCGGTCTCTGACTCGCTTGTGGGCGGGGTTTAGGCACGGGGGGTTTTTTGGCATCTGCGGGGATTACCGTGTCTTGAATGCGAACAGGGGGCGAACTGGGACGACTTCCACGGGTGGTAGGGGGAGTGGCTGTGGGGAGCTGGCTGTTGGGATTGCTGGCGATCGAACTCACGTTTTCCCGCTCCAGATTCGGGTCTGGAAACTCAAACATATCAACAGCAGCGAGGCCTTTTTTGCGAGGTTGGCGAGTCTTCGACTGCGGAGTTTTGCTGGTTCTGGGTTTTCTGGGGTTAATTGCCGATCGGGGATCGGATAAAAAGTCTTGTGTAGTAAATTCTTCCGAAGATGTGGGAGAATTGGCTCCTATTCTGCTGCCGCGGCCCTGTTGCGGTGGGAAAGTCGCAGGTTCGGGCGATCGAATTTCTGAATTGCCGTTTTGCGGTTGCGGAGGGCGGCGGCGGCCCGAGTTGCCAGACTGACTTGCTTTGCCGGACTTAGGCTGCTTTGAGCCGGAGTTGGGAGAGGATATCGAGGATATCACCGATAATATCGATCCTTTGGGAAACCGCTCTGCCACGTCTTACTCCTTCATCACTAATGTAAAGTTCAAGTTTAAGATTTTTCAGCTTGCCAGCCAATCAATTTTAGATTTTAGATTTTAGATTTACCCCAGACGCTGCATGGTATCAGCAACAGGGTTTATTGCCCGCAAATTATCGCAAAGCTTAGGTTTTTAGTCAAGAAACCCTGTTATGAAGGTGACAAGTGGGTGCAGGAAAGTTCTCTGTGCAAAAAATCCTCAATCTCATATCCCCAATTATCTGCATTTCTCCTAGCTATCCGTTGGATTTTCCGGCAACGCCCCATCCAGAGTATCAGAATTTGTCTCTCGTGGGTAAGTTTTGATTGCCCATTCTGTTTGGCGGAGGACGCCCCGCAGCATGGCGACTTCATCAATTGTCGGATAGGCTCTGTTGTACAAACGCCGAAATTTTTCCATCCGGCTTGCTGCTGTGTGCGACTGCAAATATCCTATTTTGAGTAACAGCGTTTCTAGTTGCTGGTAATATCCCTCTAAATTTTCCAAGGGAGCACTGGCGAGAGGAATTGAGGGATTTTGTGTCGGACTACTGGCAAGTTGTTCTTGATAACAAGTTGATAAATTATCTGTGGCATCGGGTATTGAAGAGGCATAGCCTCTGGATATGCGTTCCCCGGCTGAGCCTGGGAACGAGGAATCTTCTTCGTTCCCTCTTCCTTCTTCGTTCCTTCTTCCTTCTTCCCTCTTCCTTCTTCCTTCTTCCCGGTATAGTTCGTAACAGCAGATAGCGACGGCTTGGGCGAGATTTAGGGAAGTGTAGGCATCGCTGCTGGGAATGCGGATCAGGCGCTGAGCGCGGTTTAATTCGGCATTGGTCAAGCCGCAGTCTTCTCGACCAAAAATGAGGGCGCTGGGGGCTTCAAGGAGCCAAGGCAAGGCATCTGCGGGTTCTTCTAGTTGTGTTGGCAACGCTCGACAATCATCCCCTGTAGTTGCGATCGCTCTGACACACCCAACCAAAGCAGCGGGCAAACTCTCGACTACTTTGGTAGTTTCCAATATGTCGGCGGCGCGAACAGCCATCAGTCGGGCTTCTTCCCCTAAATGATCGCATTGAGGATTTACCAAAACTAATTGGTGCAAACCCATATTTTTCATGACACGGGCAACAGAACCGACATTCAATGGGCCAGCAGGTTCGACTAAGACTATTCGGATGTTGGCGTCGGCCGTTTCGAGCATTTTTATTTGGGGAGGTGTTAGGCAGAAAGTGGTTGGTTTGTTTGTTTTGACTAAAATTTAATCAGTAATGTAATGTCAAAGTTAGCATGGCCAAGCAGCGATCGAAATCTGATTTACCGACAAAAATCTGCCCAGTGTGCGATCGACCTTTTACTTGGCGCAAAAAATGGGCGGATTGCTGGGATGAGGTCAAATACTGCTCCGAACGTTGTCGTCGCCGCCGTTTGGCGGCTCAAGATTAAGAATCTAGGGTAATTTGCTCGATCAAAGCTAAGATTGCAAAGGAAAAATTTTAGGTTAAAAAATATGGCATCGCAACAAGTGCAACCAAAGTTAGTTATTCACGGCGGTGCCGGCAGTTCTCTACACAGTAAAGGCGGAATTGAGGCGGTGCGGAAATCGCTTTACGATGTTTTGGAGGAAGTTTATCCGCTGCTGAAAGACGGTGCAAGTGCCGTAGATGCAGTGGTGCGGGGCTGCCAATTGTTGGAAGATGACCCGCGATTCAATGCCGGTACTGGTTCTGTGGTGCAGTCGGACGGTCAAATTCGGATGAGTGCTTCGCTGATGGACGGTTTGATGCAGCGTTTCAGCGGGGCGATTAATGTTTCTCGCGTTCAACATCCGATCGAACTTGCTCAATTTTTGCAGCATTCGGACGATCGAGTTCTCTCGGATTTTGGTTCGGCGGAATTGCTGCGAGAACTTCAATTGCCGATTTACGATCCGATGACGGATTTGCGTTTGCATGAGTGGATGCAAGAACGCCAAGGCAATTTTAGTAAAGCAATGGCTGACGTGGTTGCCGAACCGGCCGGTATGGGTACGATCGGAGTCGTAGCTTTGGATGTGCATGGACGCTTGGCTGCTGGGACTTCGACTGGTGGCAAGGGTTTTGAGCGGATTGGGCGGGTTAGTGACTCGGCGATGCCGGCGGGAAATTACGCGGCCCAAAGTGCGGCGGTAAGCTGTACGGGGATTGGCGAGCACATTATGGACGAGTGTTTGGCCGCGCGAATTGTGGTTCGGGTGACAGATGGTTTAAGTTTGAAAGCTGCTTTTGAGCGTTCTTTTACTGAAGCTGACGAGCGTCAACGGGATTTTGGCGCAATTGGAATTGATGCTAGCGGTGCGATCGCTTTCGGCAAAACTAGCGAGGTGATTTTGGGTGCTTTTCACAACGGTATGGAAATGGGCGATACTTTGGAAATGAGCAAGGGAAAGCTGATTTTTATTGCTTAAAAAGGCTTCTTAATCAATGATTCCGATACCCGACTTTTCCAAGAAGTCGGGGAACTAGATCGGTTAGCTTTATATCAAATCCGGTGGCATCAGATTGATATTAACCACACTCACGACACCGTAGCCGTTACCCTACAAGTAATCGGGCGATGATTACATAAAAAGCGAGGAAAATTGATGATTTTGATCTAGAGAAAGGGCAATGCCGTATCCTCATTCCTTAGACTCATAAATTGAGCTATTTTTTTATGCAAGCTGGTAAAAAATAATTCACCATCAGTTACTTTTCCCTGAGCAATTTGCTTAGTGCCACTAGCAATTTTTTGTTTGAGTTCTGCCAGACGCTTCTGCTTCAATGCAATATTTCTTTCTTCTGGCAGTTACATTATTTTGTCCCCTCTACAAAACCTTAAATCAGTTAGAGTCTAATAATTTAATCATCACCATTTAACTCTTTAATCTTAAATCTGCAGTTGCCAAAGTTTAACAGTACCATTCTCGCCGCCGCTGACGATAGTTTCGCCGAAAAGCCCGATCGCCACCGCAGAAACAGGGCTAGAATGTCCATCTAAAGTGTGCAGCAATTCGCCGCGAAGATTCCAAAGTCTAACAGTACCGTCAAAACACCCCACGGCAAAGTATTTCCCATCGGGGCTAATTACGGCGGTGGAAGTGATGCGAATTCCAGTATGCAGCGAATGCAATAAGTCGCCTGTTTGCAAATTCCAAAGTTTGATAGTTTGACCACCATGATTGACAAGAATTTGGCTATCGGAAGAAATAGCTACATAATTTTCGCTGCCAAATGTTCGTCTCACTTCGCCTCCGGGCAATTCCCACAAAGTGACTGTGGCGCGACAGAAACCGCTGGCTGCATTGAGACCGCTGGCTACTAGCATTCTGCCGTTGGGACTCAGGGCGATCGCACTAATGTCATCCCCTTGATAGCCTTCTAAAACTTGCAGCAGTTGGCCGCTGTTGAGGTGCTGAAGCTTGATAGTGCCGCGGGTGGTGCCGATCGCCAAAATTTGCCAGTCGGGGCTGACTGCGACGGATTCATGGCGGTGCACGTCTGCCAAACGCTTCAGCAGTTGGCCGTTTTGCAGGTTCCAGAGTTTGACTGTACCCGCGCGCGATCGTGTCAGCAGCGTTTTGCTGGCTGGGCTGAAAGCAACTAGCAACACGGCTGTTGAATGTCCGAAAATTGTCTGCTGCAGTTCCCCGCTGTGCAAACTCCAAATTTTTACTGTACTGTCGTCAGATCCCGTTGCCAGTAATTGTCCGTCGGGACTGATAGCCGCAGACAAAATCCTGTCTGAATGGTGGAGAGTAGCTTTCAAGATGGCGCCGGTTGAGGTTTTTGGCTGCGTTTTATATCCGGCTATCTCCAGCCAGTCGATCGCATCTCTCCAATTTTTAAGATCATTGCGGGGTCGATTTGTCAATAATTCTATGTATCTGTACAAAGTTTTTGACAAGTCAACTTCGACACCTTTGATTTGTTTGTTGAGAAAAACCGCAATTTCCGCTGGGCTGTAGCCACACAGCAAGCCGCAAAGATGGCGTTTTTCTACGGGTGTCAGCCCTCTTCTGGTGTGAGGGGCAAATTGTTGTTTGGCATTTGCCAAGTCGGTGTAAAGCTTTTGGATTTCCCAGCGGTTGCTTGCCCGTGCAAATGGTTCTTCTG
>NZ_JAUBQR010000172.1:0-14111 GCF_036701385.1 Microcoleus sp. Pol12B4
CACCCAGAAACCCTGCCCCTGCTGCAAAAAATAGCTGATTCCGAAGATTACTGGACTGTGCGACAAGTAGTAGTGGAGGCTGTCGCCGCACTGGCGTCAGGAAGTCTTGAAGTTTTTGGCTGGTTGCAAAATCTCGCCGAGTCAGACAGACACCTCAACGTCCGAGAAACTGCGGTGGAAGAGATCGCAAAACGCTGGTCTCACCGGGGCGAGACGCTGCCTTTCCTCAAAAGCCGGGTCGAGTTGGAGCATGATTCTCACCTGCTGAGCGTGCTGGTGCGATCGATCGTGCGGGGGTGGCCCGACGACCCGGAAACCTTGCCTTGGGTGAAAATTCAGCTCGATTCTGGGGAAGCGCTGGTGCGGCAAGCAGCCGTGCTTGAACTAGCTTACAACTGGCCAGACAATCCTGAAACTTGGATGCTGCTGGAGGCTAAAGCAGAGGGCGATGAGAGTCCCGCTGTCAGGCAAATCGCTTTGCAAAAGTTAGCGCGTGGGTGGACAAATCAGTCTCAAACTTTCGAGTGGCTGAAAATTAGAGCTCAAAAAGAAGAAGATTCGCAGGTGCGGGCGATCGCCCTGGTAGAGTTAATGCGGGGATGGAAAGACGAGCCGGGAATGTTTGAGTTTTTGCGCGATCGAGCTTTGAGCGATGTTGACAATCAAAACGGTTCTTTCCCTTACAATCCCCGATTTACAGCGCTCGAAGCGATTATCGAACATTATCCCGAAAATCCGGGAGTTGTGCCGTTGTTGCGATCGCTTGCCGTTTCCGACGCCGACGAGCAAATCCGCGCCCTAGCCTGTCGCCGGCTCCGCAGCCAAGATTGGTAAGATCAAATCTGTTAGCATCGGAATTATTCCTATCTCTCTTCTCGATCTCTGCGTGAATCAGCACAATCCCTTGTCATCTGCGGCTGGAGAAATTTTCTTTTTTGACCGCAGATACAGGCAGATAAACACAGATTAACGCAGAGGAATTAGATGGATTCCGGTTTAACCATCTCGGATTGTTGCCTGTTGACTGGACTTTACTATTCCGATGCTACCAGAATTGATATAACTGCAAACAATCCTTTAGGCACTTCAGAAAATTAATCATACCTGCTATTCCACCCTTGGTAAAGAGTTACCGTGCGATGCTCGCTTTTTAGCGCGGATTAATAAGACTCTGGCGACTTACGAACTGGTGGCAGTTGAGAAACAAGGGGGGCGGATTGCTCAGGCTGTGAATTCTCGCCCGTGGTCAGAGTGAATTGAGCAGGGTGGCGACATCTCGGCGTTGTTTGATATCTCCTGCGGTTATCCGGATGATATCAATTCCGGCTGTGCCGGAATGATCTAGCTATGGTTTTTGGCAACCCGTGAAAACAAGTGAGCTCTTTAATCAAAGAAGGTTGCTTAAGAAGAACTTGGCAGCACTGAAATAATATGAATTGTAACAAGTAAATTTCGCGATATATCGAGTTACGACCTTAGTTCGTGGCCGAAGCAAAACCTTCTGTAACTCGTCCGGTTGCCAATAGTAAAATTATTTGGTAGCGCGTCCGTTCAATTGGAGGCGACGCTTGACGATAAAGTTTAGACAACTCTTCTTTCTGAAGTTTGAGGAGACTCCAACTTTAGAAGTTCAGGCATAACTTGTCCTCGTTGCACTTTTAAGATTATTTCAGAATATCATCCCGGCACAGCCAGAAGAGATATTAACAGTTAACACTGGGACTAACTCAAACGAGTGACACTCAAATGAGTGACACTCCAAAAAGTGACTGTGCATTCACAAAGCCCACCAGTTATACCTGAAATATCAAAGACTAAAACTTAAATGTTGAGAGGAACCACATTATGTACACCGAAGAAAAAAGCTTGAACAATGAAACTATGGCTCTCGTCGCCGATACTACTGCTCAATCAAATCTGGCATTTGCTGAAACCACTGGAGTAAACAAACCCACTTTACAAATGGGTTCAACAGGTCAAGCTGTCAAGGAACTACAACAGCTTCTATATCATTGGGGATTTTATTTCGGCCCGATTGACGGTATCTTCGGTGTGCAAGTTCAAAACGCGGTCAAAGGTTATCAACACCGCGTCTTTTTAAAAGAAGATGGGATTGTCGGCCCTATCACTTGGGAAACACTATACTCTGGTGCACCTGTGAATATGCCGATAGTCATGAAGGGCAGTTCTGGTAATGCTGTTAAAATTGTTCAGAATGTCTTAAAAATCAATGGATATTATTTCGGCTCCATTGACGGATTCTTCGGGACAATGACAGATGTAGCAGTGCGACAATTGCAACTCAGCAAGGCTTTACCGCAAGATGGAATTGTCGGCTATAGAACTTGGCACGCCCTGAGCAAGTTACCGCACTAACGACGGGTTGGATTCATATAAATTCCGGTTGCACGAGGGAAATAATTGTTGACTTTTGACTGTTGACTGGTTGCTCGAAAAATGTTTTTTTGACTGTTAACTGTTGACTCGATTTTATTATTTCGATGCAACCGGAAACCATATGATGACGTGGGCTGTTGGTATTTTAATGCTGTATAATTTTGTTTCATTTCACTTGATAATTTAAGCAATATCTAAAGGAGTAAATGTGATGGGTCCTAAATTCAAGAGAAGAATTCTATCAATTGATGGTGGTGGTATTCGGGGTATTATTCCTGCGATCGTTCTCAACTACATTGAAGAGCGCACAGGAAAACGCATAGCAACAATGTTTGATTTTATTGCAGGCACTTCAACAGGAGGAATTTTAGCACTGGGTTTAACTAGAAAGAACTCAGACTCTAGCATCAATCGTGAGCCAGAGTATACCGCTGCCGAACTTGTAAACTTCTATCGCAAATATGGACAAAAGATTTTTAATGAGTATGTTCCACTGGATTTTGATGATTTGCTACAACCCAAGCACAACCCAAAAGGTAGGCAACAAGTTTTAAAGGAGCTTTTAGGTGAAGCTAAGGTTGAAGAGGCATTACGAGAAATTTTCATCCCCAGCTATGATATTGAACTCAGAGCACCAATTTTTTTTACAAGCAATCGGGATGCAGAGGAAATCAAGAGTTTTGAGAGCCGGAAAGTATGTACAGGATTCAAAATGTGGGAAGCAGCAATGGCAACTTCTGCTGCACCGACATTCTTTCCACCCTACCAACTCGAAACGGGACATCATACCGATGAGGGATATTACGCTTTGGTAGACGGCGGAATTATTGCAAATAATCCTTCCTCACTTGCAATGATGGAGGCGATGATTTCTTACAAGAAGAAGACTGGTGAAGAACTACAACGTACTGAGACCCTTGTTGTTTCTTTAGGTACGGGATCACTAACTAAGAAATATAAGTATAAAGAAGCAAAAAATTGGGGTCAACTAAAATGGGCTATTCCCTTAATTAACGTTGTTCTAGATGGCCAAAGCGAATCGGTTGCTTATGAACTCGATCAGCTAATGGTGACTAAAGGAGATAAAGAAAATAACCGAAACTACTATCGTTTTCAACTTCAATTGAGTAGCGATAATGGTCACGATCAAATCGACAACGCAAGTCCAAGTAATATTGAGTACCTAGAGAACCGAGGTGAAAAACTGATTGAACACAGTAAGAAAGATTTGGATGAGTTGTGTAAGCTTTTGAAGGAGGACACTGAACTATATTCTAATTAACCGCACCGTTAAATCCAACTCTGGTTGGAGGAGTTTTAATGGGGGTAAGATTTTGTGTGTATTCCTTCCCGTAAAAGGGCATCCCAAACCGCACCGCTTCCCCCATTACCGAACACCGATAGCAATCCGAAGCCCTTTTCTCCCACCTGAGCCACGGATCGGGAAAAACTTGGTATTGCTTGCGCCGCTGCACAATGCTTGCAGTTTCGGACGCAGAAGAGCAAGTGCGGGTATTAACCGATCTCTGGCTTCAAGTGTTAACAGTTAACTGTTAATAATTGATCAAAAGGGTAATTGCATACCGCACCGCTTCCCCCATCATCGAACCACGAACGCGATCGGACGCCGTTTTCTCCCACGTGAGCAACTGTTCCCGAAAAGCCGGATCTTGCTTCGCCCGCTGCACGATCGCCTGACTGATGACTTTCTTTTGAATCTGCTCTGTCGGGATACCTTGCTGCTTCAAATAATCCAACAGCCGCTGAACACTTTCGGAGAATTTATCCGGCGTCTGAGACATCAAAATAAACGAAATTTGGCGCACCATTCGCTGGTAGATTTCCTGTCTTCTAAGCAATATTTCCTTGTGAATCGGCTCCGCCGGCTCTGCACTGTTACTAGGAATAGCCAAGTCGAGCAAACTCAAAATTTCAGCGCCCTTGGCTAAAACCTTTTCCAACATATCTGGATAAAGCTCCAAAATGCGATCCCCCAAAATCTTGCCGTTCACCAAACGGTTCGCGCTCAACCTCAGTAAATTTTGTTCTCCTGCAGAATCAAACAATTGAACATTCAATTTGAGTTCGCGGCTTTCCAACTCGACGCGACGCAGCGTAAAAACCAAAGCCTCCCAATTAGGAGATTCATCAAAACACACCTTCACAATAGAACTGTCCTCTTGATGCTGCCGCCCCAATTCCCCCGACTCAAAATCGCGATCGACCGGAAAGCGATTGGCCGCAAGTTTCGCAGTATAATCAAACTGAGTAAAAACATAGCTGCAGTCAACTCTCGACAGATCGACATCTTGAACTTGCCAATTTTGAATGCAGCAACCCGTAAGCTGCGCCCCCTCCAAATTCGTCCGAATCAAACGGCACTCAATCAAACAAGCTTCTCTTAAATCCGCCTCACCCAACATCGCATCCATCAAATAAGCGCCGCTCAAATCAGCTTTCCGCAAATCAGCACTTCGCAAATTTGCTTCGCTCAAATCAGCTCGCAGTAAATACACTCCTTGCAAGTTAGCTCGCAGCAAAAGTGCCTTCTTAAAACTCGCTTTCAATAAATAAGAACCCGCCAGATTAGCTCGACTCAAATCAGCGTTATCCAGCACCGCCTCAGTCAAATCCGCCCCCGCCAGCACAGCTCGGTGCAAGTCAGCGCCCGTCAGATTTGCCGATCGCATTTGAGCGCCATTCAAGTCAGATTCAATCAAATTTACACCGATTAAAATTGCCGATCGCAAATTCGCTTCCACCAAATGCGCTTCCCGCAAATTAGCACCCGTTAAATTAGCACCAACAAGACTGGCGCGGTTGAGATTCGCCTCCATCAATTCCGCCGCCATCAACTTCGCGCCGTCGAGTTTAGCCCCAGCAAAATTAATTTGGTCAGATTTAACTCCTTGAAGATTAGCACCGCCCAAATCCGCTTCGGGGAACGCCGCCCAATTGAGTTCTGCTGCTGCCAAACAAGCAAGGCGCAAATCCGCTTTAGCAAGATTTGCCCCGCTCAAATTTGCGCCGCTCAGATTCGCCCCAGCTAGCCCCGCACTGCGAAGATCCGCGCGGCGCAAACAAGCCCCTATCAAATTGGCATTGCTCAAAAAAGACCAGCTTAAATTAGCGCCGGTCAAGTTAGCACCAGTGAGGTCTATATCTCGCAGGTTAACACCGCTTAAACTAGCGCCGCTGAGGTCAATGTGACCAAAGTTCCGCTCTCCCTGTTGATAGCGCTGTAAAAATTCTTGTGTTTGCATTCCGCAGATTGGGGGGCTGGCAATTTAGCTGTTTTAGGACGCGCGGTTCAATAACTTTAACTCTAAGGTACGCACGGAACACGAGCGGTCTAGGCACGGGGACACTACTCCTACTACTTACTGCAAGAACTCATGTCCTCCGGGTGATCCGTGGGTACTGTACCCCTATAGATGGCACTTTAAAGGATTTGTTGCGTAAGTTCTATTTCTACTACCAGTTTTACAGACTTTTGTAACTTCAAGTAGCCGAGTTCATATCTGATACGCGGCCCCGCCGGAGAGTGTTTTTACCTAAAGCGCTGCAATTCTTGCTGCAAGTGTTTTCCCCATTTAGTCGCTAGAGGAATTTCTGTAAAAGGAACCTGCACCGCAGCAGCATCTTTCAACAAAAATTCGAGGGCGATTGGACTCCCAGAATTCGGCGGCGATTCTAAATCAACTGCCTGAGAGTTGACTAACAACCGCAGCGACTGCACGTCTTTTAAAGAAAAAGTTTGCAAATTCACAGGCCCGCTGCGAGTAGGTTTTCCCCAAGTTAAACTGTCTTCTTGCTGACCGAGTACAGCGTAAATATCGTACTTGGCTTTAGCGAATTGTTCGGCCCAGACGCGATACGCTTCCAGCTTTTGATACTCGTTCCATCCTGCCCAAGCCAGCCCGATAAAAATTGCCAGCAGCGGCAGCCACATTAAACCTCTTTCCATGCAATACCCTTGTTGAAAATGGTCCAGGTTCTGTTTCTCATCTTCTCTAATGATACAATTAATTGAAGTTAGAAAACTTGCTCTGCAATTTAAATTAGAAATTAGAGCAATTTTTGATTGATCAACAGCCACCGCCAAAAACTACCAAACCCCCGCGTGCGAGATCCCCACAAGTCGCAGCAAGGAAAACTGGCGCTGGCGGTGAAAATTGGGTTATTGTGGTGAACAAGCCTTCCCTAAACGGACGATCGGCCATGAAAAAGTTTTTCCTTCTGTGCTTATTTTTAATCGGGCTCGGCTGGGCGATTTCTAATTTCCCAGGACTTGCTACTCAAGGCACTTACGACTCGATTGTGCTTGATTTCCGCGAAGATTTGGGTGCTGCTGAGATTGCGAAAGAAGTAAATGCGATCGCCCAACAGTATCAAGTCGCACCCCAACTCAACAGCGAATTCTCAGCGGGCGACAATGTATATGTAGTTAAGGGCGATCGCACTTTGCTAAACGCCCTGAGAAAATCAAATTTGGCTAAAGATACCGAATACATTGAACCAAACTACGTCTACAGCGCTTTCGAGATTCCCAACGATCCCATGTATACCAAGCAGTGGAATCTCCGCAGCATCAACGTAGAATCTGCCTGGAACGAAACCAAAGGCAGCGGCACAACAGTAGCGATAATTGACACGGGTATTACTCCAGTCGCTGACTTAAAAGAAACCAAATTTGTACCGGGCTACGACTTTGTAAACGATCGCGCCGAAGCCTACGATGACAACGGCCACGGTACTCACGTCGCAGGTACTGTCGCCCAATCAACTAACAACAATTACGGCGTTGCGGGCATCGCCTACGAAGCAGCTTTAATGCCGCTAAAAGTGTTAAGCGGCAGCGGTGGCGGCACGGTTTCCGACATCGCCGAAGCAATTAAATTTGCTGCTGACAACGGCGCAGATGTCATCAACATGAGTCTCGGCGGCGGTGGCGAAAGTCAGTTAATGGAAGAGGCGATCGACTACGCCCACTCTAAAGGCGTTGTCATCATCGCAGCCGCCGGCAACTCCGGCGAGAGTTCCGCTTCTTATCCCGCCCGCTATCCGCACGTCATCGGCGTTTCCGCCCTCGGCCCCGACGACGAAAAAGCTGGTTATTCCAATTTCGGCGCAGGGGTTGATATTGCAGCCCCCGGCGGTTCTGAAATGGGCAAGATCCTGCAAAGTACGATCGACCCGGAAACAGGCGCGGAAGTCTTTGAAGGCTACCAAGGCACTAGCATGGCTTCTCCCCACGTTGCAGCCGTTGCAGCCCTTGTCAAGGCTTCCGGTATCACAGAACCAGACGCCATTCGCAGCGTACTCTTGCAGTCCTCGCGAACTGTCACTGAAGATCCGTTAAACCATTTTGGTTCGGGACACCTAGACGCAGCCGCAGCAGTTCAGCTAGCCCAGCGCGGACAAATCAACTTCCGCGATTTCTTCCGCTGGCTGCGCGATAACGGGTATCTCAACCCCCGCTTTTGGATTGACGGCGGTGCAGTCGCCCTGTTGCCTAAAATTGCAATGGTGCTCGGTTCTTACCTGCTGGCTTTCTTTATGCGGAATTATTTTCCGTTCCAGTGGACTTGGGGCTTTTCTGGTGGCTTGATGGCTGGCAGTTCTGGGTTCTTTTTCCTGCGGAACTTGTTTGTATTTGACTTGCCGCAGTGGCCGATGCGGGTGATGGGCAGTTCTATTCCCGAACTCGGCGGTGCAATTAATGGCAGCAGTATGCTGAATCCCTTTTTTGCTAGCGTTTTGATTCCTGGGATTTTGATTGCTTTACTGTTGGGACATCAACAGTGGAAATGGATCGCGATCGCAATTTCGATCGGTTTTGCCAGCAGTTTAGCGGTGAATGCTTTTGTGTCTCCCGCAGTCTGGGGATTGGGCACAGGTTTGGTATCACAAACATTCTTGATTGTCAATGCTTTACTGTGTTTTGGATTGGCACGTTTAGCAATTAAAACAGAGGTGCGATCGGCATGAGTATTACTGTCAAAGGTGTAATTGAACGCAAAGGATTGGGTCCCGGTACTTGGGCTTTGGTTGGCGAAGATGGGGAAACTTACGAACTTAAGGATGCTCCTTCTGACTTGAAAAAAGCTGGTTTGAAAGTCAGTGTTAAAGGTGAAGTCCGCAAGGATGTGATGACTTTTGCTATGATCGGCCCGGTTCTTGAGGTGCAGTCTTTTGAGGCGATTTAGCCTAATTGGTTAATGCAGCTTTTGAGCTAAAAAAAACCCCGGCCAAAATTGGCTGGGGTTTATTAATCAGGGTGCATCTACTAATTTAATCTCCCGCCTCATACCACCTCTGTCAGGACACTTTGGCAGAATTTGCGAAAATTGGCGACGAGGGCCTACGATCGGCAAAAAAAAACCCCAAACCAAAATTGGTCGGGAGTTAATTAATCAGGGTGCATCTACTAATTTAGTCTCCGGCTTTACACCACCTCTGTCAGGACACTTTGGTAGACTTTGCGGAAATTTGTGGCTCAGCTTGCGATCGGCAAAAAAAACCCGGCCAAAATTGGTCGGGAGTTAATTAATCAGGGTGCATCTACTAATTTAGTCTCCGCTTCGAGGTGCACCTGTTCCGGACAATTTGCGAAAATTTACGAAAATTCGTGGTTTAGGGTGCGATCGCCAAAAAAAAACCCCAAACCAAAATTGGTCGGGAGTTATTTAATCAGGGTGCATCTACCAATTAAGCTTTCTGAGAATTCAAGCGCCATCCGGACAACCTCAAACTTTTTCAGCATCACCGTCGATACCGCAAAAAAAAACCCCAAACCAAAATTGGTCGGGAGTTATTTAATCAGGGTGCATCTACTAATTTAGTCTCCCGTGTCATAGCACCTCTTTCAGGACACTTTGGCAGAATTTGGGATAATTTTTGGCTCAGCGTGCGATCGCAAAAAAAAACCGGCCAAAATTGGTCGGGAGTTAATTAATCAGGGTGCATCTACTAATTTAATCTCCCGCCTCACAGCACATCTTTCAGGACACTTTGGCAGAATTTTGGAGAAGGTGTGGCTAAGGGTGCGATCGCCAAAAAAAACCCGACCAAAATTGGTCGGGAGTTAATTAATCAGGGTGCATCTACCAATTAAGCTTCCTGAGAATTCGAGCGCAATCCGGACACTTACCACTAAAAACTCAAAACTCTTTTCGGTGAACCAGAGTTGCACTAGCTTGGTCTGTCGGAACTAGCAAGACTTCGCTAATATTGACGTGGGGCGATCGGGTCGCGCAAAAATACACCACATCCGCTACATCGTCAGCAGTCAGCGGTGTTAATCCTTGATACACATTTTTGGCTTTTTCTGAATCGCCGTGAAACCGGACATTGCTAAATTCTGTTTCCACCAAACCGGGTTCTATTTCTGTCACCCGCACTGGTGTTCCCAAAAGGTCTTGTTTCAACCCTTCGGAAATAGCTCTCACTGCTGCTTTGGAAGCGCAATAAACATTACCTTTCGGATAAGCTTGGCGGCCTGCTATTGAGCCGATATTCACTACGTGGCCGAGGCCTCGGCTTACCATTCCCGGCACGATCGCGCGAGTCATGTAAAGCAAGCCTTTAACATTGGTATCAATCATTTCTTCCCAATCTTGGAAGTTGCCTTCGTGCAGTTTGTCTAAACCACGGCTCAATCCCGCATTGTTAATCAGAATATCGATGCTTTTCCAGGCATCGGGAAGCGCAGTTATCGCCGATTCCACTTGCAGGCGATCGCGCACGTCCAATTCGAGCAAATAAATCTGGTTCGCCGATGCGATAGATTTTGTTTCTACAAGTTCGTTTGCCAGTCGATCGAGCTTTTCAAGGCGGCGGGCTGCTAAAATTAGTTTGGCTCCTCCTTTGGCGAATATTTTGGCACAGGCTGCTCCGATACCGCTACTCGCACCTGTAATGAAAACAATTTGGTTTTGGAGAGAAATCATTTTTAATAATCAGAAGGAAGAGGGAAGAGGGAAAAAATTTTGAGTTGGTATAAGATTAAGTCTGGTCAATTAACCATCATTATTGTAGAGGCAGGTTTAACTTGTTCTCTCATTGGTGTTAGAGATTTTACTTAAACCGCCACTACAGAAATTACCCAAATAACCCATAACACCTATTTTATTATTTGACAACCCGCAATCGCACACTCACTGTTGCAATTCCGCCTTGTCGCATCAAAACTGCTGAAACCCAACGATTTTCTGGCGTAGCCGGAGCTTTACCTACTTTAAAAATTCCCCCGGAATTTAGCAACTCCAGCTCGACTTCTGAGGGATTAAAAAAAGTTTTTTCGGTAATGGGTTCTTCCAAAACAGTTCCTATTAAAATATCATCCCCGATCGGCTCTTTAACAATGGCATCAAAATGGTACTCTTGACCCACCTTAACTTGATCCGGAAAATTCACTTGAATTGTGGGAGGATTTTGGCCCGAACTAAGCTGAGTTTGTTCGGCTAAAATCTCTTGACTAACTATTTTTTCACCTTCAAAGCGCTGCTGGGAACGGATGGTAGCTTTGAGAGTTAATTCTCTGCCATCCTTTTTTTGAGTGCCGGCAATTGTAGTTATGGTTTCTGCGAGAATTGCGCTACCTTCGGTTTTCCAAGATTTGATCTCGGTGCGGTAATTTAAACTCGGATATCGATCCCAGAGTTGGGTGAGGGCTTTGGCCATGCTTTGGCTGTTTAAGCCGTCAGAATGAGTGAAATTCGGGCTGTAAAATGCCATGACTGCTTTGACATCGCGCCGGTTGGCCGCTGCGTCAATTTCTGTTAGCACTTTTGTGAGTGGCGCAGGCGCATTTGCAGGGGTTTGGGCGATCGTTCGGGGAGTCGCCGCGATCGCGCCGATCGCTCTTGCGGCACTAGGATGCAGCACGCCAGCACTTACCACTGTTAAAAATAACAACATTGGAGCGATCGACTGCCCCCAGTTAAAGCCAAAAACGATCGCCCGATCGGCTTTTTCGTCCCGACGGCTGGAAAAATACTGAGATACACTTGGCACTAAATTCAAAAAATTACGCATTAGGTGATAATTTGGTTATTTGTCAGGAGTCGTGGCGCGGGCAACTGTTCGCCTGCAACGAAAACTGACAACGGAAGGACGGACACGGCACAATCTAATTTTAGATTGCTGATTGATAATTGGCTGAAACTGCCGGAATAATAAGCATAATAATCTAAAACCTCAAATATAAAATCGCTCGACCTGTGGAACTTGTACTTGTAAAAGAAACAAATACCTTGACAAAAGCCCCCCTCCGGTTGTTGGTTGCAGCTAGCGGCACTGGTGGACATTTATTTCCCGCGATCGCCACCGCTAGTCAGTTGAACGACTGTCAGATCGAATGGCTAGGAGTCCCAGACCGCATGGAAACCGAGTTAGTTTCATCCCTTTACCCCCTCCACACGATCGCCGTTGAAGGCTTTCAGCAGCGATTTGGACTCGGTACACTGCGAATTTTGGGCGGACTCGCCGGCTCGATCCTTCAGGTGCGGAAGTTGCTCAAATCGGGAAATTTTCAGGGAGTGTTTACTACTGGCGGTTACATCGCAGCACCGGCAATTCTAGCGGCCCGTTCTTTGGGTTTGCCGGTGATTCTCCACGAATCTAATGCAATTCCGGGGAAGGTGACGCGCTGGTTTAGTCCTTTGTGCACTGCTGTGGCGATCGGATTTGAAGCAGCAGCCCACCATTTACCCCGCGCCAAAACGGTGGTTGCTGGTACGCCCGTGCGATCGCAATTCCTCGCCCCCCAACCTCTAAATTTGCCAATTCCTGACAGCGTACCTGTAATTTTAGTCATGGGTGGCTCTCAAGGTGCTGTCGCAGTCAATAAGTTAGTGCGCGAGTGTGCTCCGGCTTGGTTTGAGGCGGGTGCTTGGGTGGTTCACCTCACCGGAAATAATGACCCGGATTCTGAGAGTTTGAAACACGAGCAATATTTGTCGATGCCCTTTTACGACAATGTGGCGAGTTTGTTGCAGCGAGCGAATTTAGCAATTAGTCGATCGGGCGCGAGTGCTCTAACAGAATTAGCAGTGACGGCGGTACCTTCTATTTTAATTCCTTTTCCTCACGCCGCTGA
This sequence comes from Microcoleus sp. Pol12B4, assembly GCF_036701385.1. Classification (NCBI taxonomy): domain Bacteria; kingdom Bacillati; phylum Cyanobacteriota; class Cyanophyceae; order Oscillatoriales; family Microcoleaceae; genus Microcoleus; species Microcoleus sp. Pol12B4. Next base: position 12,500 of record NZ_JAUBQR010000172.1, read on the forward strand.
CGACCACCAAAGATTTAATGCGGAAGTATTTGCTAAAGCCGGCGCCGCCGTGGTATTCCGTCAAAGTGAACTGACAGCAGATGTGTTGCAAAGCAAAGTGTTGTATTTGTTAAGAGATTCCGAATATTTGGAAAAAATGTCTAAAGCTGCTGCTCAATTAGCGGTGACAGACAGTACAGAACGTTTGGCTAATTTGGTGAGGGAATTGGTGGTGCGGTGATAGTTTTTAGGAGTTTTAACCGCAGATGAAGGCTGATTAACGCAGATTAACGCAGATGAAGGTTGATGTTTTACATGATATGGGAGTGGATGAATTTAACTACTGATTCTAATCCTTCTTTAGTCTTCAGGTTAGTAAAAACAAAAGGTTTGTCGGCGCGCATTTTTTTCGTATCCCGTTCCATCACGCCTAAATCTGCTCCTACATAAGGTGCGAGGTCTGTTTTATTAATTACCAACATATCAGATTTAGTAATTCCTGGCCCGCCTTTGCGCGGAATTTTATCGCCTGCAGCGACATCGATTACGTAAATTGTTAAATCTACTAACTCCGGGCTAAAAGTTGCGGCCAAGTTATCGCCGCCGCTTTCGACAAACACTAAATCTAAATCAGTGAATTTTTGTTCTAACTCTTCTATAGCTACTAAGTTAATGGAAGCATCTTCGCGGATGGCTGTGTGAGGACAGCCTCCCGTTTCTACGCCCAAAATTCGCTCGCTCTCCAGAGCTTGGCTCCGAACCAAAAACTGTGCATCTTCCTGAGTATAGATATCATTAGTAACAACCGCAATCTGGTATTGCTGCCGCAGCGCCTTGCACAAAGCATCAAGTAAAGCAGTTTTCCCCGAACCAACCGGCCCAGCAATTCCTACACGAAAAGCACCCATAGCGATTTTAGATTTTAGATTTTAGATTTTCAACTGCGAAACAACCGAGTGTATTGAGTTTCGTGCGCCATGCTAGCCAGTCCTAATCCCCAACTGCAACTAGCAATATCATCATCTTCTAATTTTAAAACTTCTTGCGCCGTACAGCTAATTTGAGGCTGCAAATCTAACAGTAACTGTTGACCGGCTGTTTGACCGAGGGGAATCAGCTTCACGCCCGCACTCGCCAAATTGGCAGCCCAACTATACAAATATCCTAACACGGCCGCTTCCTCTTCAATCTGCCAGTAGGCGGCGGCAATGCCAAAGCCGATCGCAAAATTGCACTGATTGCCGCCAAATTCCACCAAATCTTTTACACTTGTTGTTAACCCAGAAGAAACGGGCGATTCCCTGCGGGATAGCTTCGCTTCACGCAAATCCAGCAGCAACCTGACCAAAGTCCGCCCCATTTGCCAACTTTGCAAGCGCAACTCTTCTGTTTCCTTAGTAGCAGTCGCCCAAGCATTCCAGTAATTCAAAGCCGTCAAATCCCCAATCTGTGCCGCCCTCAAAGCCCTTACCACCACAGCGGCTTCAACTCGAACAGCCCCGAATTGCAGCGAATTTTCTAACCAATTCCTCAAAGTAATCTCGCTGTCGATCGCGCCGGTTTCTACCAGACTTTCGATTCCCTCAGAATAACTATAAGCTCCCACAGGTGCAAAAGCTAGCTGTAACAAACA
>NZ_JAUBQR010000173.1:0-2588 GCF_036701385.1 Microcoleus sp. Pol12B4
TCTCAATTTTCTGCCTTTAGGGAGCCTGTGCCAATCACAGGCTCCCTTTTCTTTCCCTTGTTAGTCTAAACTCCAGATAGTTGAGCAGTAGGAATTACAGATAGAGGCAGCACATATTTATTGTTGAGTAATCGGAGCAACAAATCGGGGAACTTCAGCTTAAGTTGTCACCCATGAGTAGAGCCGGAAACAAGCTACTTATTACTGATTACTTCTTACTTCTTTTATATCGCATTACTCGGAAATCTCTGCTTCAAAACAGGCATTACCGGACAAGGTTTTTGCTCCTGTAAATTCTCTGGTTTGTTCCAAGTAAAAGGCCCTTTTTTCTCCGCCGCCATCCACAGCAAGCTTTTTGCTCTGGTCATCGCCACATACAGCAGTCGAAACTCTTCGGCTGTTTTCAAATAACCTGCTTGTTCCCAGGCTTCGCCTAGATTTGGTAAAGGATATTTTTCGTGCAAACTTGCTCGAATTTGTGCTCTTGCTACCTCTGCTAAAGTGAAATCTCCTAAAAATCGGGTTTGTGGCAAAACTCGCAAATTTCCGGGGATGGTTTGTTGGTGCAGAAACGGCAAAAATACACAATCCCAATCTAATCCTTTGGCTTTGTGCATGGTAATAATTGTTAGTTGACCTTTGCTGGTATAGCGTTCTTCTATTTTGTCATCTGCATCCACAGGTTCAAATCTTTCGGAACTGACAATTTCACTCAGTACATCCAAAATATTCCGCATTGAATTGTTGCCGGCTGTTTGGATTGCTACCCGTTCTGCTAATTTGTCGGCGGTGGCTAATTCTGTTTGGTCGTATTGCAGCGCTAAGGCTAAGAATGAAATGATTTGGTAGGGTGGCAGTTCTAAGCTAGCTTGCAGCAAACCGCAGCAAAAATAGCGACATTTGCGAACGGGATCTGACTGCTGGGGGTCTAGGGGGCCTGGGTAAAGAAATTGCTCGGGGCTAGTCGCAAAAGCATTGTAGTCTTGTTTGGGGATCAGTTGCCGAGCGCTCAAAATTTTTAAGGCTGCTTTCAGGTAGTCTGGAGAGTGCGGGCGATCGAGAAATTGCAGCAGTGTTAAGATTTCCCAAGGTACTTGAGAATGTCTGTCGCGTTCTCCCACATCTTCAATTTTAATCCCGTATTTCCGCAAATCAAAGCTTAATCCGTGTTTTTGAGGATTTTCCAGCACTTCTTTGATAAACTTACCTTGTTTGTTTTCCCGCACCAAAATAGCCATCGATTTCAGATTTTCTAACGGCAATTTGGCACTATTTTCCCCATCACTAGCTTCACCGCCTGATTCGAGATTTTTGCCATTTCTTCCCAATTCAAACTCAGCGGGTAAAAATTCTTCTACTAACTCAATTACCCGCTTGCCAATCAACTCAACTGTATGGTAAATATCGCGGGGAGTATGCAATTCTAAGCCTTGACCAATGGGATCCGGATTTGCATTTTGCTGCGGATTATTGCTGGGTACTGGCTTAATAGTTTGGTCGCGAAAAGGCTTTTCATTTTTCGCTAATTCTGAGCCATTTACCCATTGCAACATAAAGTTAGCCGCATCGATAATTACTTGGGTGCTGCGACCTGCACCGTCCATTGTCGCTAACTTATTCTCTACTTCGCACTTATCACAAAATTGGTTAAAATAAATCGGGTCTGCGGGAGTGAAAGTAGAATTAATCGCTTGATTTGGGTCGCCAACTCTGATAAAATTGGGACGTAAAGTAGGATAATCGGGATCGATCGCCAATGTTTCCAAAAGCCGAGTTTGCAAAGGTGTAGAATCTTGGGCTTCGTCCTCAAAAACGGCAAATACTTGCTTTTGCTCGATCGCCCTCGCCCTTGGATTTTCCAACACCCGCAAAGCTGCTAAAATCATCTCGTCGTAATCGATAAATTCCCGACTCCTCAACAAAGTCTGATATTTTTGATATAAACCCCCAGCTACCGCTAAAATCTCATAACCATCCCCAGTATCAAGAGCGCTCATTTCTAACAACTGTTCGGGAAATAAACCAGAAGATTTCGCCTCATGAATCACAGTTTTAGCTACCTGCGGCAAAATTTCCGTCCGCAAAACCGATTGTCGCCGCAGCCTCTCCGTTTCCTCTCCGTCGAATTGCTGTCCTTCCAACAAAACTTGATATCGGCGGGGATTTTCGGCAATCCAAAGTTCTACACAGGTGCGAATTAATCGGTGACTTTGAGTGGGAGTAACTAAGGTGGAATTTTCTAAATTTAAACCCGACAAATCAGGATGGCGCATCGCAATATTCAAAGCTAAACCGTGCAAAGTGTGCACCGCGAAACCGCCTTGAGATAAAGACAATTCTGCCAATCTTTCCCGAATTTTAGCTTTAATATTAGCAGCAGCCGATCGCGTAAATGTCACGACAATTAACTGGCGGCGGCTGTGAAGCCCGTTGCGGGCGATCGCAATTGCCGACGCAGCAGCCATTCCCGTAGACTTCCCGGCCCCCGGAACCGCCGAAACAGCAAGGGGACCGCCTTGCCAATCCGCCATGTCCTGCTGCCCCGCACGCAAGCTTTCGCGAATTTTAAGGCAAGCTTGTTCTCGCAA
>NZ_JAUBQR010000173.1:2688-14046 GCF_036701385.1 Microcoleus sp. Pol12B4
CCGCCTTGCCAATCCGCCATGTCCTGCTGCCCCGCACGCAAGCTTTCGCGAATTTTAAGGCAAGCTTGTTCTCGCAAAACTGCGGCAACCTCTGATTCTGAAAGGGCTGAGGCTACATCCGGGCGATCGATATCCGTTGTCCGCATAAAATCAGTATCAAATTCATCTGTCATTCGATTTTAGATTTTAGATTTTAGATTAGAAAAATATTTGTGGGGTTCAGCATTTTCAAACGGTATCAGAAACCGACTTGCTTTAGTTGCGATCACCTCTGCGCAGAACCCAAACCGTCATTGGGCCAACATCGATCGACCTACATCTGAGGTTAAAAATCCCCAAGTATTCAACCTCTACCGTTTCCATTTCGGTATCGGCTAAACTAACACTATCTATTGAAGCTTAAATTGAAACCAGCATAAAATTCAATACCCAAGCCTTTTTTACAGGACAAACCCTCAATGGAAACTCACCTCAAAACCAATTCCCCCCCGCCCAAGCCAAACCCAAACCCAGCTAACAAAAGCACAACTCGTTTTGCTGTGGCGTTATTCTTAACTTTATCTTCGACCATTGCTTTGCCTAGCTGCGGATCTCCCCTGCCCAACGCTACAGGCGGCGGAGCTTCATCTAGCATCCGTGAAAACCAAGTTCCCGCATCGGCTCCACCACCCCCACCCGCACCCGAGCCAGCAGCCCAAAGGCCAAAAGCTCCTGGTTCATCAAAAAAAGCAGCAGAAACTCCACCAACCCGTCCCCAACTGATTAAAAAAGCCGAACTCAGTGTAGTTGTCAAATCTATTGACGCCAGCACTAAATCTGTTACTAATATTGTCGAAAAACAGCAAGGCGATATCTTGGGTTTCCAAAATCAAAAGCCGCCGGATTCGAGTGTCCGCCAAACGGCGTCTGTGGAGATTCGCGTGCCTCAAGAACGTTTAGAAACGACTTTAGAGGCTTTGGCAAAACTCGGAACTGTAGAGAACCGTTCTCTGACGGCTGAGGATGTTACCGATCAATTAGTTGATAACGAAGCTAGGCTGCGGAACCTCCGCAAATCGGAGGAAATGGTGTTAAAAATTATGGAGCGATCAGGCTCTGTCGGCGACGTGCTCAAAGCTGCTCAGGAGTTGAGCAATATTCGGGAGTCGATCGAACGCATTGACGCTCAGTTAAAAAGCTTGCGAAATCAAGTAGCCTATTCGACTATTAGCTTAACTCTAGAAGCAGCAGTATCTGCTCAACAAAGTCAGGAACCTTCTCTAGGTTTGCGGGTACAGGAAACTTGGGGGAAAGCGACTCATTCTGTTGGCGAATTGACGCTCGGCTTATTTGCTTTGGGTATTTGGCTATTGGCTTATAGTCCCTATTTTCTGTTAATTGCGGCTGCGGTTTACGGCTTTAATCGATTTAAGAAACAGCATTCTGTTGTTCCGCCAATTCAAGAACCGAAACCGCCTCAGTAGTCAGTGGTCAGTTGTTCGTTATTATTAGCTTTCCAGTCAACAGTCAACAGTCAACTGACCACTGACTAATCATCAATTTGCCATCCATCTTTGGTATAGTCTTCATCCACAATCTTTTTGGGACGCATCACCAGAACAACTCGCCCCAAAATAGGAATATCTGGGGATTGTTCAAACCAGTACAATTCTAAATTGCCCCCGTTATCGGCGAGGAAATAACTTTCAGCATCCCACTGTCTTTGGGCTCGATCGGCAATAATCAAAACTTCTTCAACTTTGCCTTGCAGCGGTACCGGCAATTTATCACTCATTCCCAAAACCGCCACCGGATCTTCAGCGTTCAAAATTACCTGCCATCCGGGAATCGCCACCCAAGCTCCCGCTCCGGAAAATTTTACCATTCGGAACGGCTCGATTTCCTCCGGCAAAGGCACTGCCACCAAATCTGTAGTAGAAAGCGGCAATTTGCCCACAACCGGGACAACGCGTGGCAATTGTTCCTCGGTATCGAGCCGGTAGACTGGCAAGCGGGGCGCTTCCCGTCTCGCAACTACGGTAAAATCAACCAGCAACTGCTCAATTTGCGCCCTAGCGGTTTGGCTGCTAGCTAATTTTAAACCGCGAGCAATTAAGCGCGATCGCTCTTGCAAATCGCTTTTCTGTCTCGCCAATTGCCAGCATTGGTAAGCCATAGCATCGCCGGGAGTGTCTGTGAAACCTTGGGGAAGACTCCCGAAGTGCGAAAACTCCTTGATCGCTTTAGCAACTTGGCGAGCATCGTCAACATCCAAATTGTGGGTTAGCATCAAAGCAGCCGCCCCGGCCCGCTCTACTTGAGAGAGAATCCGAAACTCGTACAAGATATCGCTACCTTTGCCCAAAAAGTGCGATCTAACTTCCTCGGAAGCCCCAGCATTTACCATGCTGGTGTAAACTTGGGCTGCAACGCTCACTTGATTTTGCTGAATTGGCTCAAAACCTGTTTCTTCAAAAATCCTTTGAGAGTTGTAGCCAGCTTTTAGCAGTGCAGTGCAGGCTTGTCCCCACTCTACCCAAGTGCCTTCTTTTCGGCGGAGCGATCGAATTAACTTTTCGGCATCCACAGCAGTTGTGGAGGATGCAGATGCAGGAGGGGATGAATCTTGCGGTGTATCAGTCATAATTGAATCAAAAACTAGCGCTAAGTTATGTGTGGTTAGATACCGGCAAGGTTCGTGTCGCGGCAGAGCGATAGATTAATAGTAAGTGAGTTATGAGACTATTGTTACAGAATAGTTGCTCGCCTAAATTTACAAAGGGGAGTTTATCGTATTGTTATGGATAATGCCATTTCAGAGCTCGATCAAATTAAACGCCAGCTCATGACCCTACACAGACCGAAAAAGCCCAAAATGCTGGTAGTAGACGACGAACCAGACAATCTGGATTTACTCTACCGCACTTTCCGACGAGATTTTAACGTGCTCAAAGCTGAGAGCGGAATTCGCGCCTTGGAAGTCCTCGGCATCGAAGGCGAGGTCGCCGTCATCATTTCCGACCAGCGGATGCCCGAAATGAAAGGAACGGAGTTTTTGAGCAAAACCGTCCCCCAGTTTCCGAATACGGTCAGAATTATCTTGACTGGTTTTACGGACATTGAAGACTTGGTGGATGCGATTAACTCAGGACAGGTTTACAAGTATATCACTAAGCCTTGGGACCCGAACGAACTGAAAATGGTGGTGCAAAAGGCGGCCGAGACTTATGAAATTCTCAAGCAGCGGACTGAGGAATTGGATCGCGCCCAAAATCAAATACAACTGTTAGCAACAATCATGCAAACGGCTGTGGATTATCCGAGTTTGGAAGCAAGTTTAGATCCAATTGCTACTGCTATAAGCGATAATTTTTTGGCGGACTCTTGCATTTTGCAACTGGTGGAAGAAAATGTTTTAATACCAGTCCAAGGCACTCACACCACTGGTTCAACTGTGGAAAATTGGCTGGCAGATGATCCTCTGGTTCGAGAAGCAATTACCTCTCAAACTATTCAGGGTGCTGTGAATATTGGACTCGACACAAACCTAGCGAGTCTGCCGCACTATCAGAAATCCGGCATTCAAGCTCACCTGAGCATCCCAGTGATTCACAAAGGTCGATCGATCGCCCTGATTTCCATGCAGTGGAAGCAACCTTGTTCCCTGCGCCCAGACGAACTCACAACAGTTCACCTCGCCGCTCAAGAAGTTGCTTTGGTATTGACGAGTTTTCAGGGTCATTAGTCATCAGTCATGAGTCATCAGTCATTAGTCCTTAGTCGGCTCTAAGTCTTGAGTTTAAAATGATAGCAAACCAATGATTCTCGACCAAAGCTCACCGCTCGCTAACAAATAAAAAAGCATTAATGACTGGCGACAGCATGACATGAAAGCACGGATTAATTATTTTTTCGGCTGATAAATTACCAATTATCAATCACCCATGAAAAATGAGAAATGACTAATAACGCCGAACAAATTAAAACTATATTTAATCGAATAGCACCAGTTTACAATCAATTGAACGACTGGTTGAGCTTTGGGCAACACCGGATTTGGAAGCAAATGGCGGTGAAATGGAGCAGTGCCGGCCCCGGCAATACTTGTTTAGACTTGTGCTGCGGCAGCGGGGATCTAGCTTTGCTGCTGGCAAAACAAGCAGGGCCGACCGGTTGCGTATTTGGAGTAGATTTTTCCGCCGAACAATTGGCCGTGGCTGCCAGGCGCGATCGACCTTTTCTCACCCCTATAAGTCCCATTTCCTGGGTAGAAGCTGATGCCCTAAACTTGCCTTTTGCTGACAATTACTTCGACTGCGCCACAATGGGTTACGGTCTGCGTAACGTGACTGACATCCCCCGCAGTCTTCAGGAATTGCACCGCGTACTCAAACCCGGTGCAAAAGCCGCTATTCTCGACCTCCACCGCCCCAGCAATTCCCTAATGCGGAGCTTTCAGCAGTTTTATTTAGACACTCTCGTAGTGCCCCTTGCTCAGCAATTTGGCATGACTCAAGAATATGCTTACATTAATCCTAGTTTAGAAAAATTCCCGATCGGCCAGGAGCAAGTAGCGATCGCCCGCCAAGCCGGATTTACCTCCGCCACCCACTACCCCATTGCCGGAGCTATGATGGGAGTATTGGTATTAGTCAGTTGACTGTTAACTGTTAACTGTTGTCACTTGTTAACAATTAACAATTAACAATTCCCAATTCCCAATCCCCAATTCCCAATTATTGATGAATCCGTCTGAAATTTGGCTGTTGTTGGCCCCACCTGTAGTGGGAGGAATTATTGGCTATTTCACTAACGATATAGCTATCAAAATGCTGTTCCGCCCCTATCGAGCTATTTACATCAAAGGGCGGCAGTTGCCTTTCACTCCAGGCTTGATCCCCCGCAACCAAGAGCGCTTGGCAAAGCGAATTTCCGACACAATTATGGGTTCGCTGCTGACGCCGGAGGAGCTGCAAAACTTAGCGCGCCGCCTCCTGCAAACCGAGCGGATGCAGTCGATAATTCTTTGGCTGCTGCAGTTGGCGCTGGATCAGGTAAAAGCAGACGCAGAGCAAAAAACCTCTAAAATTCTCGCTAACATTCTGCGAGATTTGCTGGGGGAATCTGTGCCTCGAATTCTCAAAGTTTTGGCGCGCCGGGAAGATTTTTTAGAAGCTCAGCTAAATCAAATTTTTGACCAAGTTTTGCTGGAGATTCAGCTAACGGAAGCTCAGGCTGCTCAGCTTGCTGAGTGGTTGTTGCAGGTAGTAATACCACCGGAAGTGCTGCGGCAGGCTTTAATTGACTTTTTGACGGATCGCAATATTTCGATCATCGATGAAGGGTTTCGAGAGAAAACCAGCGGCACTTATTGGGTAGTAGCAAATTTGTTTGGTTTGCGGAACACTTTAACTCGGCTGCGGACTTTTTGTCTGGATGACAGAGAAGCGACAAATCAGCGGTTAGCAGAGTTAACTGTTTCTTTGGGAATTCGCGGGCGAATTCAGGAATGGCTGCAAAATTTGTCGATGCAAAATTTACCGGTTTCTACTGTGAGACAGTTGCGAAAAACTATGCGCGACAGCGTTCGCAGCTACGTTCAGCAGAGGGGTACAGAGGTACTTGAGGGGTTGAGCAAATCTATTGATTGGGAAAATATTTCGCGGTTGATTCTCAATCGATTGCAAACTTCAGCGGTGATGAGCGCTTCCCTGGAAATTGTAAGCAAAGAACTGGCTTTGGTTTTAGAGCGCTATTTAGAGCGGGATTTAGAAAATATTGTAGCTCAGGCTATCCCGATTTTGAATATCGACCAGGTGATTGTCGATCGAGTAAAAGGTACTTCTCCTGAAGAGTTGGAGTTAGCAATTCAGGGAATTGTCCAAAGCGAGTTGCAGGGAATTGTAAATTTAGGAGGCATTTTGGGTGTTTTTGTCGGCTGTTTGCAGACAGTTGTGGTTTGGATTCAGCGGTGATTTATTTCGGCATTTGTGAGATATTTGTTGTAGTATAATATTCACTCTAATTACGCCCAAAGTACCAAAAACGCTGTTTTTCGGCAGTAGTTGCCACCTAAGTCAGAGGGTTTTTGGTAGAAACCGGGTTGTTGTGGCCCAATCCTAATGTACATATTTCCTAAATCTATGCCAGCCCCAAATTCGGACGATCGCACAAACATCCCAAAAAACCCGCGCAACCTCAGCCGCCAACAATACGAGCGTTTAACCGCAGAAATGGCCACTCCCTACCGGCCTCTGCGACAGTTTGTTTACGTAGCTTGTGGCGCTTCGGGCTTTATCGGCGGCTTGGTTTTCCTCGCTAAAATTGCCTCTGGCCGGGAAATTGGTTCTGCTTTGCCTAATTTTGCCCTTCAAGTCGGAGTTGTGGCCCTGATGGTGTTCCTGTTTCGCTGGGAGCAGCGCACCGAGGGCCGAACCCCGAAGTCTAAGTAACCAAAATTTACAAATCGAGACAAAAATCTATCTGAGGCAAGGAAAAGTTATAAATATAAAGAAATTATTATGAAATCCTGGTTTACCAGCGATCCCTGTAATACTAAGAATGTGGCTTCAATTGGGGTCAGCAGATTTAAAGGCCCTAATCATAAACCGCTTGTAATTCGTTCAATTGGGGTCAGCTTTCATAAAGACCCTAAATATATAAAATAAATTTAAGCCTAGCGCCAGCCTTCACTGATAGAAGAGCTGGCGTTCGGCATTTTGCTAGGATCGGGAGATTGGGAGAGAGCATCAGTAGGGTGCACACGCCGCACAGGGAGGCCCGTACAAGCGCCCTGAACCGAGTTTTTTGCCTAGCATCCGATATAGGTAATACCAGTTCCCGAAATCATGCAACTGTAGACCCGTGTTTAAAACCACGATCGTCATCAGTCATTCGCAATTCTAAAATCTAAAATCTAAAATCTAAAATGGTATAAGTGTTGGGGCTATCGAATAATTTGGTATTTCCCGAAGACCTTAGCCTGTGCAGTAATTAATGAGATGTGTCAAAGTCTAAGTAGAAAAAGATGTTGGGAGGTTTTACTATGGGTCGCTCATTTTTTCAAGGGCGGTGGACGTTATTTTTTGCAGCAGGCGCGGGAATAGTATTTTACAGCAATGCTGCGACGGCTGCCGAAAAGGTAGTGCTCAAATACAGTGCGATCCGAATGACTTTACCCGTCAGCGAATTAGAAATTTTTGCAGAAACTGGGCAAATGTCGCCCGCGTTAGAAATGTTGCTGGGAAAGGCAAAAAAAGACCCGGAAGTGGTTCGCAACAGTCTGACGAGACCAGTAAAAGTCAGTCAAAGCTTTTTGGATCGGACGCTTAAGAGCAAGGTTGGGGAAATAATTCTCGATGAAGTCGGTCAGGTAATTAGCACTCCTTCTGGGAATGCAAATCGAGAAGCATTGCGCGAGGCCTTGGTGCTGTCTGCAACTAATGATAACGAGATTACACTGCTGGAAGCGATGAAGAATTATCCTACTCCAGAAGTTTATGTTGAGGGCGATCGCTTAGTTGAAGCTTACGGTAAACTTGTAGCTTTGTCAGAACAATTGGGCGGCGTTTCAGAACGACTGCAAGACATTTTAAATAAGATTCGCCTGCCTAGACTGTAGTTGATGTTTTGAAGGACGGTTGATTGCTTCGAGCGATCGCACAATGTTTCTGAATCTGCATCAATTACAGGGGAGTTGCATTTTTTTGTGCAAAATTTGCCTAATTTTGACACAAGTTTAAAAAAAGAATGCAACGGTAAATAAGCTTCAAACCTAACGGGAATCAGGCATTCTCAAATCTAAAATCTAAAATGGTATAAGTTGGCTGTAATAGAAGTGTCGGGATAAACCTTCGATGGTTTACACAAATTTAAAATAAAATATATATTTTGATTAATAAAGCTCTGTAAGTAAAAAAGAGGGAAAGACCTTCTGTATCCCCAATAAACTGAAATATTATCGGGTGGACATTGCAGATTATCTATCTTAAGATAGGTCAAAGCTGTAAGAGTCAGGCGCTTGGGGAAAAACCACGGGTAATTAGTAAGCTCGTGCTATAAAAGACACTATTACGCAACCTATACGCCAAAACTCTTGACTAAAAAAAGTTGAAAAAAGGTGAGAGACTGTATTAATTAACAGCACCTCAATTCCCCATAAAACCGTACTTGCCAAGATAGCCTAGTTTCACTATATCGACGGTATTTACTGAGTAACATTAGCAACATGAACCACAATCCTATTCGTTCAAAAGACCGTTTCTTGGTTTTCGGTGCTCCGGCGATCCAAGATGCTGAAATTCAAGAAGTGGTGTCAACCCTGAAAACAGGTTGGTTGGGTACTGGCCCGAAAGTCATGAGTTTTCAAGACGAATTCAATGCTTACAAGGGTTCCCAGTACGCGATTGCAGTCAATTCTTGTACGGCGGCACTGCACTTGAGCATCCTCGCTGCTTCGTTACAACCGGGGGATGAAGTCATTACTACTCCAATGACTTTTTGTGCCACAGTTAATGCGATTATTCACGCAGGGGCAACACCGGTACTGGCGGATGTAGATCCGGTGACAATGAATATTGACCCGGCTCAAGTCGCAGCTAAAATAACTTCAAAAACTAAAGCCATTTTGCCTGTTCACTTCGCAGGTCGTCCCTGCGATATGGATGCGCTTTGCGAGATTGCTCGCCGTCATAGCTTGAAGTTAGTTGAAGACTGTGCTCACGCGATGGAAACAGAGTACAAGGGGCGGAAAGCAGGCACATTTGGCGACTTCGGATGCTTCAGCTTTTATGTTACCAAAAATATCACGACGGGTGAAGGAGGAATGATTCTGGTCTCCAGTCAAGAAGATACCGACAGGCTCAACATTTTAGCGCTACACGGTATGAGCAAAGATGCTTGGAAGCGATTCGGAGACTCGGGTTACCAGCATTACGAAGTGGTGGGAGTCGGTTTTAAATACAATATGATGGATCTGCAAGCTGCGATCGGCATTCATCAAATGAAACGAATTACTCCTTATTGGCAGCGACGGGAGCAGATTTGGCAGCGATACAACGAAGCATTTGCCGATCTGCCGATTACTTTGCCGGCGAAGCCCGAACCGGATACAATTCATGCTTATCACCTGTACACCATTCTGGTAGATGAAGCCAAAGCAGGAATCAGCCGCGACGAGTTTCTCAACGCTATCAATGCTGAAAATATCGGTGTCGGCGTACATTACATGAGTATACCGGAACATCCTATCTATCAAGAAATGTTTGGATGGCAGCCGGAACACTATCCGAATGCTGCGTACATCGGGCGGCATACAGTTAGCTTGCCGATTTCGGCAAAATTAACAGATGCAGATGTGGAAGATGTAATCGCTGGTGTTAAAAAATGTTTGGCGCTCGGCCAAGCTAAAAGTCTAGTTTTAGCAACAGCAGACTAAAGTCGTTAAAGGGGTTGTCATTAAAACATCCTAGCTGTTTTTTACAAAAAACAAGTAGGATGTTTTTTAACTCCCCAACTCTCTGTTAGTTTTTAGCGCCTTGGCAGCCATTTTACTTAAATGTTATCGTTTTACAGTACAATCACTCTCAGGTTACTGAATCTGCTTTTAAATAAAACAAGATAAAACAAGACATCTCTATAAACTGAGCACTCCTCTCCTATGTGAATAGGCTTCTTGCAAAAGCCCTTTTTATCACTTTATTGAGCAGGCGGGATGCCCACACAAAAAAATGACTCTTGTGAAATGGACAGGAGAACCCGTCCAAGTTATTATTCAAGAGGTCTACTGTTTAGATGAAAGCAGACAAATTTGAGTTGATTAAAAATTAATGCTATGTTAAAACTTAGTGCTTTATTCCCATATCATTGCAATAACCGAGCTATCAGCCACGTATTTTTTTCAGTGTGCAAAGAATGGCAAGGCCCTGATCTGAAGGCACTTATGGTTGTCCCGAGTTGCGATCGCGAGTGCCGCGACTCCAATATAGTTGAAGCAATTCCGTCCTTTCTGACACAATTGTATTACCGCAGCCCTAGTGCTCCCAGAATTAAGGCAGAGAAGCGTTTTATCAAAGAGCTCAAAAAATTTGATGTTGCCTACTTGTGGCCCGGTACCTCAGTAGATACTGTAAAAAGCGTTAACAAGCAGAGTAAGGCGATTTTTTGGGAGCGAGTTAATAATTCTCAAAGGCAAGCTAAGAGTATCCTTGACGATGCTTACTCTCGCTTGGGGTTGCAACCTCAACACCACATTACCCCAGAGAAAATTCAGAGAGAAGAGCAAAAACTTAAGGAAATTGACTTTCTGTTTTGTCCTAGTCCGATAGTAGTAAAATCGTTTCAAGAAGCCGGAGTTTCTGAAGAGAAACTGCTTTTAACGACAGAAGGTTGGTCGCCCGAGCGTTTCCCTAATTATCAATCCCAAAAACCGCCTTCAGAGGAAGTTAACGTCCTTTTCCTAGGTTTTGCCTGCGTCCGCAAAGGGGTTCACCTGCTCTTGCAGGCTTGGGAGCGAGCTGGCATTAAGGGATCGCTGACAATTTTTGGCAAACTCGAACCGGCGATCGCTCAAACTTGCAGGGATTTGCTGAAACGTTCTGATGTAGTTTATTTTGATTATGCTTTGGACTACAGTTCTGCCTATCGCCAAGCAGACTTTTTTGCCTTTCCCAGTCTTGAGGAAGGTAGCCCACTCGTCATCTATGAGGCAATGGGTCATGGTTTGCCCATTCTCGCTTCACCGATGGGAGGAGGTGGTGTTGTGCGTGATGGCATTGAGGGCATAATTCTTCCTCCCTACGATACTGACGCCTGGGTGGAGGGACTGCGAAAACTATCTAATTCTCCTGATTTGCGGGCTAAAATGGGAGCCGCCGCCCGTCAGCGAGCTTTGGAGTTGACTTGGCCACAAGTTGCTGCTAGGCGTCAAGAGCAGATTCTACAGAAAATGAACGCAAAATGAAAAATAGGCGTTGCTTAATCAGGGTATGACAAAGATCAGTTGAAAATCCCCAAGCTTTGTCGATACTGGTTTCTATGACTGGCATATTTAGCCTTTCATACCGTAAATCAGCAACGCCCAAAAATAAATAGGGCTTACGGTGCAAAAGGTTTGTAATCAGATTGATGTGGACGGTTTGATGTACTGCCACTCTAGCACTGTTAATTTTATTTTGTTCAGCATTCTTATAAATAATTTTGGCAATAGCCAAGTCAACAGATAGCAGCCGCAGTCTCTCTGTCTGGGGGTTTCAGGCTAATTTTATCTTGAAAATTCTGAGAGTGCGTGACCAGTAGGCTGCCGAAATTAATCCGCACTGCGTAAGCAGAAATACTGTCCCCTGCAATTTGATGCCCGAAGTTCAGCTCGACACTCACTCT
>NZ_JAUBQR010000174.1:0-7589 GCF_036701385.1 Microcoleus sp. Pol12B4
AGATTGGGGTTGAGCAACCTGTTCAATAAAAAAGTCAGAGCCAATTGGTCGCCCTCGACTGCCAGCGTTCTAGCGTTTGCAGCCAAGTCGGGGTGGTGGGCGGCAGGCAAGTCCACCCAGTCTATCCACACGGGGGACTCCGGCGCCGCCTGAGAGTCCTTGGCTGGTTCTACGCCGTAGATAGTAGCTGCGCGGATGCCTTGGGGTGCGAAGGAGGCTAACAAAGGGGCGATCGCGTCGGTGGTTTGCTGCTTGTCGGGGTATTCTTGCCGTTTAGGCTTTTGTCCTTTTTTGGCAGTTTTGCTGCAAAACAGGTGGAGGGTTGCTTCTTTGAGGGTAGCCCGCACTTCGACTCTCGATGCAGCCAAGTGTTGATTTAGCAGTTTGGCGATCGACTGTACGTCTCCCCACCTGGCCCATTCCTTGAGAATTTTGTCCGGCGAAGTCAAATCCACCCGCAGCAGCCAATCCGGCTTTGCTTCGCCGCTGACTTGGCTGGCGATCGCGGCTTCGCGGAAATCCTCTAGTTGCAGTTTTCGCAGCCTGCCGGCGATGGGTTCGGCCAGCAATGAGGGGTCGGGGCTGTAAGCTGACTCGCACAGCACCAGCAGTCGGCGTTCCTTGGGTTTGATATTTTCCGGTGAATTCACCGGCAGGGTTTCCCGGCTGGTTTTGAGTTCTTTTTCGCGAATGCTGACTTTCACCGAAACTCCCATTGGCCCGAGGATTTCGCTGAGATAGCTGGCGATCGCATCTGGATAGCCCCGGCGCGCCAACGTTTCCGGCGAAACCGTCAATGTTCCATCGCGATCGCCCTCGCCTGAGTCAGCTTGGGGGGATTGAATCAAAGCCACCGCGCCACGGTTCGCTTTCGGCTGCGGGGGAACGGCGGAACCGACAACTTCCCGCGTCGCAGCAGCCGAAGTGTCGATCGTCACGGGGGAAGTTTCAAAAGCTTCTGGGTATTGAATGCGGGAGGCTATGGGCAGACTTTCGGCGTCAAAATCCAGTTCTTCCCGTACTTGCGGCGGGTGGGCTGCTGTTTCTATCGGTTTTGGTGTCTGTTTGAGTTTCTGGTTGTCATTCTTAAATTTGCCGAAAAATCCGCCTCTTTTAGGGCTTGCTGGCGCTTCCTCCGGGGAACTCGCTGGCGGCGGCACTTCGGCAACTTTTGGTTCCGGTTGCTGTGGCTGTTGCTGTCGCTTGGGACTGCTGCAATCGAGCCGGACTGTCCAGTCATTTTGTCGGGAACCGATTTTGCGGCCGCACAGAAACAACTGGTAAATTTTAGGTCGATCGGGCAGCAGTCGCGTTAAATCAGTGTGTTCGAGGGCGTTGGTAAATCTCGCCGTCACCAATTCTTGAGACGGACACTGCGCTGCTTCGCACAAAATGTGCAGGTGATTTCCCCGCAAACGCGCTTGTACTTGAACTTCGGGAAGCCCTAAAGCTTCTTGCGCCCACTGCGACGCGCTCGATCGATTGTCTGCCAATATGCTCCCGTTCGCATTCAACATGAAACTCTAAATTTTGCCAAAGCTGGTTTTGTTTTCTAGAAATAGCACAGTTACAGATTTTACAGACAATTATTTGATTTGCCGAGCCTAACCGTTTTGTCTGGTTTAAGCCACCCTGGACTTAGTGTCTTGCCTTGTATCCCCTCGGCTTCGAGCCGTTGGGGAATATTTTTTTGATAATACCTCGACATTTTGGCACAAATAGGTCCAAATTAAGCCAAGCCACAAGTTATTCGTCATTAGTCATATCGTTTCCGTTTGCATCCGAATAATAATTAGATCTCTCTCATAATTCTTGGGGAACAGGCAGGATGGCTTTTCAAGACTGGCTTTTCTGCAAATGTCTATGATTTTCCGACTGTAGTGCTGTGGTTTCGTCATGCTCCGCGGAGAGAGTCGCACGATGATCGATCGCATTCGGGGAGTATCCCGATTTTATACAAAGTGTTTTTTCCGAGTGCGAGCTTAAGATCTCGCGAGAAGATATTTATAGACTTGGCTACGCGGGGACGATCGCTTGCAGGATATCTTTCGTCGGATGTCACCGGATTTGATCTCAGAAGTCATTAGTCAGAAAGCAGCGGTCAAGATGATTATTTGGCTTGTAAACTGGGGATTATGGATTGACACAGGAGGAATTTATGCCGTCGGAAAACCAAGACTTGCTCAAAAATCAAACACCTGAGAGTCTAAAGTTGCCAGTTCCCTCAGACATTTTATTGAGCTTGGTCGCTTTACCTATGCTGGGCGGGTTGGTGGTGGCTAAAGCTGCTGCTGAGTTTGTTGCGTCGATCGGCGTTGAAAGCGAAGAAGTCTTTCGGGGTTCGCGCCTTCCCGTACTCAACTTTCCTCAATCACAGGATTAGAAAGCCCAAGGAATGATGCTGCAGCAGCTAGAAGTTAAATTTTTTGACTCCGCCCAAAAACGGATACTAGCCCCCGACTCCGGTCGGGGAGAAATAAAAATTTTCGACCCTAGTTCAACTTCCCAGAGTCATCTTGGGAGTAAATCTCAAAGTGTTCGACGCGATCGCTCGCCGAACGTCTGACGCCGATCGTCTAAAATCTAAAATCGCCACTCAACTGATATGAAAGCTTGACAATAGGTACAATCTGTGGTCTAAAAATTTATTTTTCCTTATACTTTGTACATAAGTGCCTTCTACTTTCTACGTTGCAATAAGTTGTCTCAAATTTGACTGCAAACAAAAGTGTTTTAGGCGAAACTAAACCATACAATTTTCTTGACACCCGCAGCTATTGAGGAACAGCCCGATGAGTTCAGTCCTCCAGTCTTCAGAACAGGCTATTATTGATGCAACATCTATTTCCCATTCTCCCGCTTACTCAAAATCAGACCTGTTTCTGCGAAATCGCCTCAAAGTTGTAGAGGACTTGTGGGAATCGGTGCTGCGACAGGAGTGCGGGCAGGAATTGGTGGATTTGCTCCAACAAATGCGATCGGTCAATTCCGCCGAGGGACAAGCCACTCACTTTCGCGAGTCGAATGTCGTACAGCTAATCGAAAAGCTCGACCTCAACGCCGCCATCCGTGCCGCTAGGGCTTTTGCACTGTATTTTCAGTTGATAAACATTGTCGAACAGCACTACGAACAGCGAGACCAACAGCTAGCTTACGCTAGCAGCAACGATGCTGGTGGGCGGATGTTTTCTAAGCTGCCAGGACAAGCAACGGATGCCCCCGATCGCCCGCGCCACAGGGAAGGCCCCGGCCCCGCCCAAATGGCTTTGAGCAAGGCAGACAGCAACGAGATGATCACTCGTGATGCCGGCACTTTTCACCAACTGTTCCCGATGTTGCTGCGCTTGAACGTACCCAGCCAGCAAATTCAGCGCTTGATCGATCAGTTGGACATCCGCTTAGTATTCACCGCTCACCCGACAGAAATAGTCCGCCACACGATCCGCACCAAACAGCGACGAATGGCGAAGATTCTCCAACAGCTAGACCAAGTTGACGAGAAATTTCAGGTGATCGGGACCGACCCTCAAAGCCCCTACCCGGTGTCTTGCTGGGAAGCGGCGGCTCTCCAAGAGCAACTGATGGAAGAAATTCGCCTCTGGTGGCGCACTGACGAACTGCACCAGTTCAAGCCGACTGTGCTTGACGAGGTGGAGTACACTCTGCACTACTTTGATGAAGTGTTGTTTGATGCAATTCCAGAACTCTACCACCGACTCAAGCAAGCTCTGCACGCTTCTTACCCTTATCTGAAACCGCCGAGTTACAATTTTTGCAAGTTCGGTTCTTGGGTGGGTTCTGACAGGGACGGCAACCCTTCTGTGACTCCGAAAGTTACTTGGCAAACGGCTTGCTATCAGCGCCACTTGGTGCTAGAGAAGTACATCAGCGCGGTGAAACGGCTCAATGAACTGTTGAGTTTGTCGCTGCACTGGAGCGACGTGCTGCCGGAATTGCTGGAATCTCTCGATCGTGACAGATCCGAATTTCCGGAGGTTTACGAGCAGTGGGCGATCCGCTACCGCCAAGAACCTTATCGATTGAAGCTGGCTTACGTGCTGCAGCGGCTGGAAAATACGCGCGATCGCAATTGGCGGCTCTATAAAGGAGACGAGTTGCAGCGGGAACGCGAAGCTTTGTCGGAAAATCCCGGAATGACAGGCCTTTATCGATCGGGCGCTGAGTTTTTGACTGAGCTGCAGCTCATCGAGCACAATTTAGTGGAAACAGGTTTGAGCTGTCGGGACTTGGAAAATCTGCTCTGCCAAGTAGAAATTTACGGGTTTAATTTGGCTTACCTAGATATCCGCCAAGAGTCAACAGTACACTCCGACGCTTTGAGCGAGATTGCTGAATACTTGCAAATTTTGCCCAAGTCTTACAATCAAATGTCGGAAGGCGATCGAATTATTTGGCTGGCAACGGAACTGCAAACTCGCCGCCCTTTAATTCCAGCAGAATTACCCTTTTCTTCCAAAACTTGCGAGACGATCAATACCTTCCGAATATTGAGGCAAATGCACCAGGAGTTTGGTCCGGAAATTTGCCAAACTTACGTAATCAGCATGAGTCACGATGTCAGCGATTTGCTGGCGGTTTTGTTGTTAGCAAAAGAAGCAGGACTTTACGACCCGGCGACTGGAATTAGCAGCTTTCAAGTAGTTCCTCTGTTTGAAACGGTGGAAGATTTGAAAAAAGCGCCGGAAGTAATGCAGCAGTTATTTGAATTACCGCTTTATATGGCTCTACTAACAGGAGGATACGCGCAGGAATTAGCGGAAAAAAGCGCAGAGAATATCCAATGTCCAATTGAAACTCTCAAATTGCAAGAGGTGATGCTGGGCTATTCGGACAGCAATAAAGATTCGGGTTTCCTCAGCAGCAATTGGGAAATCCACAAAGCTCAAAAGGCTTTGCAAATGGTTGCGGAAAAATACAATGTAGAGTTGCGGATTTTTCACGGCCGAGGCGGTTCGGTAGGGCGCGGCGGCGGGCCTGCTTACAAGGCTATTTTGGCTCAGCCTGGAAAGAGTATTAGCGGGCGAATTAAGATTACCGAACAAGGCGAGGTTTTGGCTTCTAAATATTCTTTGCCTGAGTTGGCGCTTTACAATTTAGAAACGGTAGCGGCGGCGGTAATTCAAGCTAGTTTGCTGCACACTGGTTTCGATGGCATTGACCCTTGGAATGAGATTATGGAAGAGTTGTCGGTGAGATCGCGATCGCACTACCGCCATTTAATTTACGAACAGCCGGATTTAGTCGATTTCTTCCACCAAGTAACCCCGATTCAAGAAATCAGCCAGTTGCAGATTAGTTCTCGCCCAGCCCGGCGGGGTGGCAAAAAAGACATCAGCGGTTTGCGAGCAATTCCGTGGGTGTTTAGCTGGACTCAAAGCCGCTTTTTGCTGCCTTCTTGGTACGGTGTGGGCACAGCTTTGCAAGAGTTTTTGCTGGAGGAACCGGAAGAACACATGAAACTTTTGCAGTATTTCTACTTGAAGTGGCCATTTTTTAGAATGGTAATTTCTAAGGTGGAAATGACTTTATCTAAGGTGGATTTGCAAATTGCAGAACACTACGTGCGGGAGTTAGCTTTGCCGGCTGAAAAGGAGCGTTTTAAGGCTTTATTCGATCAAATTGCTGCCGAATTTCACTTGATTCGCGATTTGGTTTTAACGATTACCGGACACCAACGTTTGTTGGATGGAGATCCGTCGCTGCAGCGTTCGGTGCAGTTGCGAAATGCGACGATTGTGCCTTTGGGTTTGTTGCAGGTTTCGCTGCTGAAACGTTTGCGGCAGCACGGTAGTGGCGGGGTTCCGGGGGTGATTCACTCGCGTTACAGCAAGGGTGAATTGTTGCGGGGAGCTCTGCTGACGATTAATGGTATTGCTGCAGGGATGCGGAATACCGGCTAGGGAAATAGTTTTGAGTTTTGAATGAGTGGTAGGGTGCGCCGCAGCGCACCTTGCTACTGGTAGTTTCAGAATTCGCGCGATCGCCCCTTGTAGTCACAGCCATAGGAAACTGTTCGCTATCCTAGCTGAGATTTTTTTATGTCTAAACGCAAACAGTCTGAAGGTTGTCGCCCCATGCTGCGGCGCACTTTTTTATTTTTAACGGGCATAGCTTTGGCGCGGGTTGCGGCTGACTATTTTGCGATCGCCCAAAACCGAGAGAGTTTCTTGACTCTCGCAGGTCAATTGTGGCAAAAGTCACTCGCTTTTTTATCAAGTATACAATCAAATCAAACTCCTCAACCTCTCCCTAACAATCTCATTGTAAAATCGGCAAAAACCAATCAACCTCTGCCGAGTAATCCTCTTGTAAAATCGCCCGAAAATTATCATGCGGTGCAACCGTCTCAACCTCAAATTATCAAACGTTCTGCTAAGCAAGCAAAACCTGTACAAGTCAGGAGCCAAAATGTAGCTGGTGCCAGTTTTTACCTCACAACTATTGACCTCGCCGATCCCGAAATTTATATCACAAT
This sequence comes from Microcoleus sp. Pol12B4, assembly GCF_036701385.1. Classification (NCBI taxonomy): domain Bacteria; kingdom Bacillati; phylum Cyanobacteriota; class Cyanophyceae; order Oscillatoriales; family Microcoleaceae; genus Microcoleus; species Microcoleus sp. Pol12B4. Next base: position 6,497 of record NZ_JAUBQR010000174.1, read on the forward strand.
TGGGTTAGCTAACAATGCAGATTTTGCCAATACTTCTAAAGTAACGCGGGGCGATGAACCTTTTGAAAATATGGTGTCGCGTTACCGGGCTGCTGTTGTTGCTAACGGGACTTTTTTTGGTAAAGATGAGCAGAAATCTGTGCTGGGAAATATGGTGGCGGCGGGTAAGTTTCTGAAATACAGCTGATGGGAAAATTACGGCACGACTTTGGGGATTAAAGCGGGAAATCAATTGGAAATGGTAACGGCTAGAATCGAAGGTAAGCCGGATTGGAGTGAACATTGGTTTTCTCTGACTTGCGGGCCGAGATTGGTTAAAGGGGGGAAAGTTTGGCTGTCTCCTTTATCAGAAGGTTTTAAAGATTCTCATGTTTTGGGCGTGGGTTCGAGAACGGCGATCGGCTTTCCGGCTTCGAGAGGTAAGTTATTTTTGGTGACTTTTCTGGATAGTTTGTCTTTGGAAGCAGAAGCTAAAGTTATGCAGGCGATCGGCTGTTTGGAAGCGATGAATTTGGACGGGGGCGCTTCGGTGGGTTTGGCTCATCAGGGGCAGGTTTTATTGCCGCCGGGCCGAAATTTGACGAATGTGCTGGTGGTTTACGATCGCAAATATCGAGCGCCGGCTCAGTTAAAGGAGTCCTGGGAACGCTTTCAAAAGGGATATCGACCTTCTCCCGATCCGTCCGTTTTTTTTGATTGATCTAGCAGAAGGAAGTTCGGCAACCAAGCACGCCATCGGGATGTAACGGATGGAAAAAAGAAGTCCAATGGAAGTCGGAATCGAGGGAGCATCCCAATTTTGGGTAGTGCTCCCGAGGGAAGGATGAGAGAATTAGAGATAATTCTATAACCAGTGCTGGGGATATGTCCTTTCTGCCGCTAAATTATTAAAGATGACGGCGCACAAGACCAAGATTATTGATCCCTCAAAAGCAGGTGTTAGCAAAAATTTCCAGTCTGGTTGGGTCATCATTACGACTAAGGCAACTGCTCCCGAAGGCGGATGTAGAGTTCTGGTAATCTGCATAATTCCGATCGCACTAGAAACAGCCATTCCCATCGCCCAGGGAGAAGAACCGAGAAAATGCAGAAT
>NZ_JAUBQR010000174.1:7689-14036 GCF_036701385.1 Microcoleus sp. Pol12B4
GTAATCTGCATAATTCCGATCGCACTAGAAACAGCCATTCCCATCGCCCAGGGAGAAGAACCGAGAAAATGCAGAATGATTAAACTGGTGAGAGCAGCGAAGAAATTGCCCCCAATGACATTCCGGGGTTGAGCCAAAGGGCTGTCAGGGACACCAAAGATCAGAACGCTTGTAGCGCCAAAGGGAGCCATTAGTAAAGGAGAATTAGTTTTTACAGCAAGATAGGACGTTGCAGTGATTGCCAAAAAACTGCCAATCCAACTCCAAAAAATATGCCGAGGATGAGGTCTGTCTATTGGGCAGGCCAATGGACACGATCGCCATCTCCCAAGGGTTTTAAACAAATAACTTTCCCATTTCAGTTGAATTTTTTTAAGGTCAATCATAAATCAGGTTACTTGATAACCAGGCTTCTTAAATTGTCTGAACTAGCCTCCGGTAAAGTTAAGATATCATAACAATTTATCAAAAAGTAGCTAAAGACACAGATTTTTTACTTCTATGCCAATGAAGCTGCTGCTAAGCACTCGGTTGGAACGGCCTAGCAAGTTTGGTCGGTTTTGCAACAAACGTTATCGGCAGTCGCACAACTTCACCGTTAGCCGTCAGAGTTATTGATGAGGGTAAAGCCAGAGGTTATTTGTAAGGTGCGATGCCAAGTAACCATGAATTGAAAGATCGCACTCACACTTGGGATAAGTTTCTAGTGGAGAATGCGATCGCAGTTTTTTGGTTAGTGCGAGCGTCTCCCTCGCACTCGGATATAATTACGAACTTAATCTTCGCTACGGAGAGTTTTCCCACTCGGCGGTAAGCTTGCGGAAATTGTATTGAGACGCGCCGGGGTGACAAGTAACGCAACTGCTGATATTTGCGGGTTGTGGCAGTTTTACTTTAGGGTGCAGTGCTTTGAAATAGCGAGAACTGGCGACTCGGTAGGCGAGTTCTTCGTCTTTTGCTTGGGGACGAGAAAAAGTTTGCAGGTAGTTCCAGACTAGCAGGCGGGGCGGGTCTACTAGCAGTTTGATGGTTTGTCCGTAGTGTTGGGAATCTTGCAGCAATCTGCGCCAAGTTTCTGTAGGTAATACTTGGGGCGGTAAACCGATGTGACAGGTGGCGCAGTTTTCAAGGTACACTTGCTGTCCGAGTTGGTAGCGTTCGGGGATGCGATCGACTGTACCAGTATCCTCGATCGAAGAAACCTGAGCCAGTCGTGGGGGAGTGCCAGAATAGGCAGTCTGAGCTGCAACCCATCCGCCGCAGGTACAACAGATAATTATCAATACTAGCAACGTTGAGTAAAGCCCCCGCAAGCCTACTCTGCGACGTTTGCGGGGTTTTTCCTGTTTCATAATTCTGAATTTATTTTTGGTTAAATCACTGGTATGCTCATGCCTTCGCGGGCTAAGCAGCTATTGGCGAAAACTGCCTGTACCTCTGCTTCTGTACGATCGAGAAAATTGTCGTCGTGACCCGGATCGTGGTGAAACATCACGATTTTTTTGACTCCAGCAGCTTTCGCTATTTCTACTCCTGCTTGCCAAGTCGAGTGTCCCCAGCCAACTTTTGGGGTTTTGAAGTCGTAATACTCTTCGTTGGTGTAGTTGGCGTCGTAAATCAGCACGTCGGCGTTGCGAGCTAGGTGTAACACGTTGTCGTCCAGGCGATCGGGAAAATGTTCGGTATCGGTGCAGTAGACGGCTGTGTGCCCCTCCCAGGTGACTCGATATCCGATCGCCGTATTAGGATGGTTGAGCAGTGCCGTTTCTATTTTCACATCGTCGAGTTCGAGAATATCCCCAGGCGTCAAATCGTTGAATTTGAGGTCTGACTGCATTACCTGGATGGGGACGGGAAAATTGGGGTGCAGCATTTGGTCGGCAAGACGGTGTTTGATGGTAGTGCCGTTGGGGGCGATCGCACCGTAAATATGAAAGCAGTTCCCTGGGATAAAGGCGGGAGTAAAGAACGGAAACCCTTGAATGTGATCCCAGTGAGTATGACTAAAAAACATATGGGCTTCCACTGGCATTTGCCGCAGCAGGTTGAGCCCGAGAACTCGCAGGCCCGTACCGCCGTCAAAGATCAGGCGTTTTTTACCCAAGCGCATTTCTACACAGGAGGTGTTACCTCCGTAGCGAAGTGTTTTGGTGCCGGGGGTGGCTATGCTGCCCCGCACGCCCCAAAACTGAACGACAAACTCGGTCAAAGGACTATTTTCCATTGTGGCTTTGCGATCGGAAGGCTGTGGATTGGGTAGAGAGGGTGCGGAATCTGGCATTTTTTTTTGTTTTGGCGGCAGGAACTTGGGAGTTGAAATCTTAGTTTTTAGTTTTTAGTTTTTAGCAATCTGTACTATAATCAAGCGCTTTATCGGCAAACCATCCGAGTGCCGAACACTTGGGCTGTTAGAATTCTTAACCTTACCGATTCGTGTAGGAGATGTCACGCTTGAGAGATTATTTTTTGCATCCTGCGGGCTGCCCGGCGTGTTCTGTGTTCTTAGATCAAGATAGCGCCGATCTATCTAAGTGTTAGGGTAAAATTTCCTCAAACGTAGAACGCATTCCCCTGGGGTATAATTTGCGCTTAATCTTACTCTAGGAGTAGTATTTTTTTCAAGATTGGGGCCGGGGCGGGGTTTTGAGGAATGCCGTTCCGCTGACTCGGCATTCACGACTGATTTGACCTTCTAGCTATCCGTTCCTCGACTGCATCCCTAGACGTGCAGCAGTCGCCTTAAGTTCGGGCTCCTGAGTTTTTAGTCGGATTGTAGTCGAGGAGTGCGGGTTAGGGGCTTATTTGCGATCGGCTGCGATGCACTTTTCCACTAAGGGCATGACTTGATCGACATCTTGCCAACCCAGAATTTCCGTGACTTTTTTTTCCAAATTTTTGTAGGTTCTAAAAAATTCGGCTATTTCGTCCAAGCGGTGGGGGGCTACGTCTTTGAGGGACTTATAGTGAGCGTAGCGGGGGTCTTTGTCGGGAACGCACAGCAGTTTTTCGTCCCTGTCGCCTCCGTCGATCATTTCCAGCATTCCGATCGGACGGGCTGCGATTATGCACCCTGGAAATGTGGGCTCATCCATCATTACCATGCCGTCGAGGGGGTCGCCATCATCGGCTAAGGTATTGGGTATGAAGCCGTAGTCGCACGGATATTGGACTGAGGAAGAAAGCACCCGATCGAGAGCAAAGGCTTGCAAGTCTTTATCAAATTCGTACTTGTTTTTGCTACCGGCGGTAATTTCGATGAGGACGTTGAGCAGTCCTGGTTTCGGCTGTGCCGGAATTAGCGATAAGTCCACAACAATATCTCCAAGTTAACAGATGATTGGGATGAGTGCTACTTGCCAAATCCCTTTGATAGCATTTTACGGGCGATCGGGGCCGACGGTTGCATGAGATTGACCGAAAGCCCAGGAGTGCGATCGGGGTTGCACAATTTGAGGATGATGTTTGTGGGGTGTCCCGCCTGCGTGGCAAATACACCGGAAAGGCCCGACGCCCATCCCGCAGTTTGAGGGGGCTATGATTTGAGAGGGCGATCGGAGAGATTTTCAGAGCCATTTATTCTTTTTACCGTCTGTCCCAGTTCTTTGAATTGTCAATCCCAACCACTGGCTTAGTTTTGTCGCTAACCACTCGATTTCTGATCCACTTAGTCCCTCCTTCACTCCTAGTCGATATTTTTGGTTGCCGGCTTGAATAATCAACTGAGAACCACGGTCAAATTTTTGTTTGGTGTCACCCCTAGTGTCTTCAAATTCTTCAATTTCCAACTGACAAATATCCTGCCTGGGATCTGGCTGGAAATGATTCCATCTCAGCCCCAGCAGATGGCTGCTATAGGATATTTGTTGGCGATCAATTACCAGATGTAATTCCCGAAATAGTGCAAAGATCGACATTACTCCAGCCGCTACTAAAAAACTGCCTGATATCATCCTCAAAATCAATGGATTTATCGGACTTTGGTAATAATTAGTCCACAATGCGATACTCGCAGCAACCGCACCCGAAAGTATGGAAACCCAATCAAAAGCGAATCCATGCGGCGGAATTACAATCTCTATCAACCCCGAATTTTTTGTTAATTTAATATCGCTGCCTCGCGGCTGCACGGACATAATACTTTTGGATATTTCGCGGGGATTTGCGAGCGACTTCGATGCTTTCCCAGCCGAAGATAACCGTTTTTCCAAACTCGGTTCGGTCATCCACTCCAGCCAATCAATTAAATTAGGATTGAGGTACGTGGCTCGATCGGCAAATAGAATTTTTAAATCCTGCTGCGACAGTTCGGTGGGATGCAAACCCGTTACCAAATAAATTAAAGTCGCACCCAAACCGTACAAATCCGAAGCCGGAACGGAGCGCCCGCCAAATTGTTCCGGCGCCATATATCCGTATGTTCCAACTACTGTAATCGTACCGCCAAATTTTGCAGCTTGGTTCTGCACCGAACCGAAATCAACTAAATAAACTTGTCCAACAGTGTGACCGGATCTGTTTGTTGTGCAGTAAAATATTGCTGGGTTTAATATCGCGGTGGATGACAGGGGGATTGCGCTCGTGCAAATAAATCAAAATTTCTAACAGCGATTTAGCTAATTCTTTTACCTCGCTTTCGCTAAAATTACGGCCCAATCGCAAATGTTCTTCTAAAGTTTTTCCCTCTACATAAGTCTGTACCAAGGCAAATCCTTTATTGTCTGGTTCGTCTATTTCCATGTAATCGAGGTAGCGGGGAATTGCTGGGTGAGAAAGCGTTTTTAAAGTTTCCGCTTCCCGTTCAAATAGCTTGATGTCTTGCCATTCAAAATCGCTGCCGAGGAATAGCTGTTTGATGACAACTAATTCTTGAGTTTCCAAATCGCGAGCTAGCAGTGTTTTGTGACCAGTTTTTTTTCCCAGTAGCCGCTGCATTTCGTAGCGTTCTGCTAATATTTTGCTAGTCATGTTTTTTCCTTTAATTTCAATTAAAGTCCACTTTCTTTTTGATACCACCGGGCAAAAGACTTGCTACCTATCCCCATTGATAGCCCTGCAATGAGCGATGGTGCCACAACAACAAAAATATAATCAGTCAATGAGGGTACATAACTAAACGTATCGTCCCAAGGGTCAAAAAAAAGAGACTCCAAACCGAGCGTCTTCATAAAGAGGATGCTTGTAAAAGTACAGATTTCCATACCTATCACAGTTAAAACCTGTCGGTGAAGCTGGGGATTAGTTAGGGGAAAAAACCACGTGATCGTCACAAGTGAGATGATAATTCCGTTCTCCAAACCCAGCATTGCGCCGAGAAAAAGGCCGAGGATTCCTCCCGCAACTGTCCCCAGAATTGGCAACAGAAAGGTAGCGTAAAATGCTGCACAAATTCCTACAGCTATAGCACCTGTCCCAGTGCTGCGCCAAATTGCAGTTGCGAACAACCTGCAGCTACTCACCATTTTCCCCATTCTCAATGTTTTGGAATATTTATTTATTTCCTGTGGTTTTTCTAGAACTTCTATTGCTATTTGGACTGAAGCGGGACGGCGATCTAAACTGGGATGTGTCATCCACTTCAGCCAATTGGTAAAACCGGAACTTAGTTGGGTGAATTGCTCGAATTCGATCTGCAAATCTTTCTGCGGCAAGTCGGCAGGATGCTGCTTGGTAATTAAGGCAATTAATGTTGCTCCCAAGCCGTACAAGTCCGAAGCGGGAACTGCCCTGCCGCCAAATTGTTCGGGTGGCATATAGCCATAGGTTCCGACAACGGTGACTGTTTTTCCTTGTTGGGTTGCTAGGGTTTGAACTGCACCAAAATCGACTAGGTAGACTTCGCCGACGCTGTTGCCCGATCGATTCTTGAGTAAAATATTGCTGGGTTTAATGTCGCGGTGAATCACCGGGGGCTGTCGCTGGTGCAGGTATGCGAGGATGTCTAATAATGCTGCTGCTAATTGTTTGACTTCGCTTTCGCTGAAAGTGCGGCCGTCTGAAAGATATTCTTGTAGGGATTTGGCTTCGATGTAACTCTGAACTAGGGCGAATCCTTTGCGGTTGGGGGTGTCGATTTCAAAGGAGTCTAGATATCGGGGAATTGCGGGATGGGATAGGGATTTTAAGGTTTCGACTTCTCGCTCGAACAGTTTTAAGTCTTCCCAGTTAAAATCGCTGCTGAATGAGAGGAGTTTGACTACTACTTGCTGTTGGGTTTTTAAGTCGCGGGCGAGTAAAGTTTGCCTTCCTGCTTGCTTGCCGAGCCGCCGATCCCACTGATAGCGATCGGCTAATATTTCTTTTGACAAATCGCCGATGTTTTCTCCGCTCATGTTCTCTTGCCCTAGAAC
>NZ_JAUBQR010000175.1:0-14005 GCF_036701385.1 Microcoleus sp. Pol12B4
AATCTCTCGCCAAGCGGTTACAACAAATTCGTTCACCACTTGCAGCGAGTATTGTCAAATCACTGGCGAGCTTCCGAAGTTGTGCGAGAAGGCGACAAAATTAAGCGCATTCCGGCTCTGTGGCGGGGACTTCAGATTTTACCGTGCTTTGTTGATGCAGCCATCGCGGAGGATGAAGATGGCAGCAACCGCCCCCATATCCCGAACTGGGCTTGCATCAAAACTATTTGTGCTGATGGCGGATTGCAAGAATTAACTCAAACCCGCACGGTTACAGGCACTTCAGCGATTGCAGAAATTCCAGCACCCTCTCAAATAGCTCAAACCGTTGTGGTTACAGACGTTACCAGCAATTCTGAAATTGTTACAACATCTAAAAACCCTACAACCCTCATGGTTACAGACGTTACAGCGTTACAGGGTAAAAGTAGCCAATCTGAAAAAACACCATCACCTGACATTGCAGAGAGTGTTAAAAGTAGAGTCGAGTCTCAACCAGTAACTGATGTAACGCCTGTAACAGCGCCTGTTACACCCGCTTTTGACCCAGAAGCCAAACCGCGTAACAATTCAAAAACTTGTAACAATTCGATCGCCCCTCAACTCCAATTCACCCCCGGTGAGCGAGTGAAAGTTTCGACCCAGTATCCCGGCGCCGAGGAGTACAAAGGCGAGCGAGCCACCGTAATTGAGGTGTGGAGGGATGGGCGACAATGCCTGCTTGTTGAGCTTGACCGCGAAGTGACAATTCTCGGTAAATCAAAAAAACAACTCTACCTTGACCGGCGTTATTTAGTTTTAGAATCCGCTGCCGACTCAAATCTCAACGAAAACGAACTAGAACTGGTTGAGCGTGCGCTCCAAGCGATCGCCGACAATGACCCCGCAGCAGCCCGTGATGTCTATTGCCGCGTCCATGAATTGGGAGTCAAAGAAGCGGTGAAAGCGATGCTAAGCAACGATGAGAATGAGGATTTTAGACGGCTAGTTAAACTTTGGAAGAAAAGCCAAACTCAACTTTAATCTAAGACCAAGACGCCTGTCAGAGTTTGGTGTATACCCGCAATATTGGTTTTCCTGACCTAGCCTTAGCGCTTTTAAGCCCTGGGTCAGGATATGCTCATAACCTGATGAAGCTGTAGCAGTCCTAGGCGTTGGCTCAGGATATGCCTTTATCTTGACCTAGCAGCACCTGCTTAGAGTTCTATATGGGGAAAATCTATCCCATCGGCAATAGTCTAGACCGATTGCTTGTTGCACTGCTGCACGGATGGAGTCACAATTGTTGCAGGTGAGGCATCCAGCTACGATATTTTTTGCGACTAGAAGGGATTGCTGAGTATTTAGAAGAGGGGATGGGGTGAGATGGGAGAATTTGCTGACAAGTTAGCGGCCAAACCACTTTTCTATCAATGTGCTTATCTGGGTAGCTTGCTGCCAAATTATGTCAAGTCAGGTCATTTAGAAAAGTATTATCAAAAACTGACAGATTTTAACTTCTTGATGGCAAAGATTCAGCATTCTGAGTTTGGGGTGCAGGCACTGATTGATGATTTCAATTTGGTTGGCGCTTCAGAAGCAGTAACCCACCCAGAATACAACCCAGAAACAGCGAAAGCCCTGAACTTGATTCTAAGGGTACTGTGGATGTCAGCTGATATTTTGGATGGAGATAAGGCGCAACTGGCAGGGCAGTTGTTAGGGCGCTTGCCGTACTTTAACATTCCAGAAATTCAGGCAATGCTGGAAGTAGCAAAGCAGTGGAAAGCAGCACCTTGGTTGCGTCCTTTGACACCATGTTTAACTCCCCCTGGTAGAGGACTGCTACGCACTGTCAGAGGTCACAGCGAACCGGTAAATGCAGTAACCGTTACTGCTGATGGGAAGCGGGCAATCTCTGGTTCAGATGACAATACTCTCAAAGTCTGGGATTTAACCACCGGAGAGGAACAGTTGACTCTCAGAGGTCACAGTGACTCGGTAAATGCAGTAGCCGTCACTGCTGATGGCAAACGGGCAATTTCTAGTTCAGATGACAAGACCATCAAAGTCTGGGATTTAACCACTGGAAATGAACAATTGACTCTCAAAGGCCATAGCCACCGGGTGAATTCAGTTGCTGTGGCTGCTGATGGGAAGCGGGTAATTTCCGGTTCAGATGACAACACCCTCAAAGTTTGGGATTTAACAACTGGAAAGGAAGAATTTACTCTTAAAGGTCACAGTGACTCGGTAAATGCAGTAGTTGTCACTGCTGATGGGAAACGGGCGATTTCTGCTTCAGAAGACGGCACCCTAAAAGTCTGGGATTTAACCACTGGAAAGGAACAGTTGACTCTCAAAGATAGGTACGAGGTACTAACAGTTGCTGTGACTGCTGATGGGAAACGGGCGGTTGCTGGTTCGTGGATCAACATTATCACAGTATGGAATTTAACAACTGGAAAGGAAGAGTTTACTATCGAAGGTCACACCAAATCAGTAAACGCAGTAGCCCTTACTCCTGATGGCAAGCAGGCGGTTTCTGTTTCAGATGACCAAACTATTAAAGTCTGGGATTTAACCACTGGGATAGAATTGTTTTATCTCCAAGGTACTAGTTACTTAATAAATGCAGTAGCCATCGCTAATGATGGGAAGCGGGCAATTTCTGGCTCATCGGACAACACTATTAGAGTATGGGATTTAACAGCTATAGAGGAAAAATTTACTCTCACTGGTCACAGCGGCTCGGTAATTTCAGGCGCTATTAGTGCTGATAGCAAGTGGGCGATTTCCGGTTCAGAGGACAAAACTCTCAAAGTTTGGGATTTAACAACTGGAAGGGAAAAATTTATTCTTACTGGTCACAGCGACTCGGTAATGTCAGTCGCCATTAGTGCTGATAGCAAGTTGGCAATTTCTGGTTCCTGGGACAATACTATCAAAGGTTGGGATTTAACAACTGGAAAGGAAGAGTTTACTCTCACTGGTCATACCGATTCAGTAATTTCAGTTGCCGTTATTGCTGATGGAGTGCGGGCGATTTCTGGTTCCTGGGACAACACTATCAAAGTTTGGGATTTAACCACTAAAAAGGAACTGTTTACTCTCAAAGGTCACAGTAAGTTTATAAATACAGTAGCTGTTACTGCTGATGGCAAACGGGCGATTTCTGGTTCATCGGACAATACCCTCAAAGTCTGGGATTTAACAACTGGAAAGGAAGAGTTTACTCTCACGGGTCATACCAAATTAGTAAATGCAGTAGCCGTTACTGCTGATGGCAAACGGGCGATTTCTGATTCATGGGACAACACTTTCAAAGTTTGGGATTTAACCACGGGAAAGGAAGAACTTACTTTCAAAGGCCACATAGTCGCCATCACTGCTGATGGGAGACGGGCGATTTCTGGTTCAGATGACAACACCCTCAAAGTTTGGGATTTAACCACGGGAAAGCAAGAATTTATTCTTAAAGGCCATACCAAACCAGTAAACGCAGTAACCGTCACTGTTGATGGCAAGCGAGTAGTTTCTTGTTCAAAAGACGGCACCCTAAAAGTCTGGGATTTAACCACTGGCATTGTCATAGCCAGTTTCACTGGTGAAAACTCTATCGTCTGCCGCGCCATTGCACCTGATGGCTCAACAATTGTGGCAGGCGAGCGATCCGGCCACGTCTATTTACTGCGACTAGAAGGGAGAGAGTTACTAACTACAACATAAGTTATCTTACGCAATTATCGGCAAGGTCGAATTTGTCCAGTTTAACCTGATTAGAGGTAAGGTGTCATAGCCTTCTAGCTTCTCCGTGCTGACAATCCCACTACATGGTTTAGCCTAAAAGCCTAAGAGCATCTAAAAACCTATAGGCGATTAAAAATCTACAGTCTGCTTACTAAGAAATTTCGATAAAACTTCATCAAATCAGAATATCTACTTAATGAAATTGTAACGACTTCAAGCTCTAGGCAGGGATAATAGATTATCTCCGCCTAAACCCCTCGCAGGATTTTTTCGGCGGCTTACCATTTATATTTCGTAGTTACAATTTAAGATTTAAGTCGTTGGAAAAATCTCCGCACTGCCGTCCGCCAGGACACCTAAAGCATTGTGTCACGCGCTTGAAGCTATTTAATGACCTTAGCTACATCAGGCTCTGGCTCTGGATATGCTCATATCTTGATCGTTCATAAGTCTTTACAGGCAGCTAGAGTGGCTCTTAACGGACTCGCGAGCGGCTTTGGCAGAATATCAGTTAGTGTTCCATCTATGAAACGTACCCTTGGTTAATATGCCGAATGAATCTGATGAGTTTGATGAATTACTGAAAAACTTTCGCCCCAATCCTGACTTACTGGAACAACTGAAAAACTTTCACGGTGAAGAGAAAGAAGTTTCCATTTTGTTCGTGAATCTTTACGGAGCTGAGCGCTTAACTCAGCAAATGGAAGTAGAAACTCGCGTCGAGCTGTTCAACCACTATTTTCAAGTGATGGTGGAGACTGTTTTTGAACATCAAGGCACAGTAGATAAATACATTGGCTCAACGATTATGGTAGTTTTTAAATCACCACTGCCCCTAGAAGACCATCCACTGATGGCAATTAAAGTGGCTTTGGCAATGCGAGAGCGACTACCAGAAATCAACAGTTCCTGGTTCCCAGAAGAGCAACATCCGCTGAGTATAGGAATCGGCATCAATACAGATCGTGTTTTCTGTGGTAATGTTGGTTCCCCTCAACGAATGGACTTTACTACCGTGGGGCATGGGGTGAATGTGGCTAATCATTTGAGTCAACAAACGCAGCAATATGCCTGCGACATTTTGATCGGTCAAAAGACGTATGAAAGTTGTGCGGAGTATGTTCAAGTGAGAGAAAGAGACTCGACCCAACTGAAACCTGAAGGAAACCCATTCAATGTTTATGAGTTGATTGGATTAAATGCTTAATTTTTGTCGAGCCAAAATCTTGCTTTATGATTCCAACAACTGATATTGTCCAAAAACTGTGGAATCTGTGCCATGTCGTGCGGGATAACGAAAGTTGGAGATACCAAACCTCACCCTGCATCCCCAGCCGATTGCAAAAGTGTGCAAAATTTGTCACACTTCGGAGTTTTGAGACAGGGGCAAACTGTCTGGCTTCTGTCTCAAAGCTAGATTTTTGGGGCTGCTTTGGTTGCCAAGACGTTTGATCCACCGTTGTCTAAAAATGGCACCCCACTTCTAAAAGCTAGAGAGGCAGATAAAAATCAAAAATATTCTCTCTTCTGACGTAGCAGCAAGGGTTACAAGTCCTAGGCGGGGAGATTTGGCTATCCTGACGTAGCCCTAGTGGTTGCAAGTTTTAGGGCTGAGAATATATTTATCTTGATGACTCTGTAGTAGTAATTTGGGGCTTGAGTTATGACATCTGACTTGCAGCAATACAGAAAACCCTAATCAACTTCTTAAAAGCGAATGCTATGCTTCTATTTATGTATGGAAGGTATAATAAAGTAGCTCCTATGGAAAAAAGAGACAATTTTACCAAAAAAATTGTAGACGCATTGGCAAGACGAGCTTCATACATTTGTTCTCAGCCCGAATGCAAAGTTCTCACCATCTCTCCATCCGATACTATCTCGGATAAGTATTTGTACATCGGCAAGGCCGCGCACATAACTGCAGCAGCAGTTGGCGGACCACGATACGATGAGTCACTTAGTTCCCAAGAGCGAGGAGCAATCGAGAACGCAATTTTTCTCTGCTCTTCTTGCGCTGATATGATCGACAAAAACAATGGTGCTGATTTTTCAACGAGTACCCTAAAAAAGTGGAAATTGCAGCATGAAGATTGGGTTCGACGTAATCTCAACAAATCAATTTTTTCATTGGTTCCTACTGCTATAAGTTTATCAGTACGCTCCGATCGATTACTATTTGCAAAGCTTTTAGAGGAGTTTTCTTACAATAGCAACATGATGTATCTACTTCGTGATAATGATGTCGGAAACCCATTTCCCGCCGAATGGTTACAAGATGTTGACGATTTTACCCAAGAATGGAACGATGCGTTTCATGAATTTATAGACCCTAAGCTTGAAGGTAAGCGAAAAGACTTTATGGTAAAAGTTACCTCGTTTCAAAATGGGTTACGGTCTATTACTTGGAGAATGGAAAATGGTGATTTATCTGTGCAATCCTATAAATTTAAAGAAGAAGATCCTCGGTGGGAAAAAATAAATGAATTAAATGCTATGGGAACAGAAGCACACGACGCACATCAAGAACTTGTTAGAACTTGTAAGGCAACGCTTGGCGACCCAGAAGTGAGTTAACACTTCATGGCAGGGGTGGTTAAATTAGTGTTTCATAACGTAGCGACAAAGGTTAGAAGCTTTAGGCGGAGAAATTAGAGTTGCTAGCTAATGTAGCGGCAAGGGTTACAGGGCTTAGGCTGGGAAATAGTGTATCCCGGCCTAGCCAAAACACTTTTAAATTCAGGGTCAGGATATGCGGATTTGGTAGCGATCAGCAATAATTTGGGACTTGGGTTTGTGACTCCCCAGTCTCAACAATACGGAAAACCCTAATCAGCTTGTTAAGAGCGAAAGCTACACTTGATAAATCCTTTTGCGAAAAGTAACTATGAGCAACAGCCCTCAAAATCAAGACTCGCTTGGAGAAAAACTTAAAGCGGCTTTTGATACGAATAATTCTGACAAAAATTATAATGCTTCCAAAGCACTCGCTAGTTCCATACCAGCAATCGGGTCCTTAGTTGAAGGCTTTATCGACAGCTATATCGGTTCTCCGGCAACGAAAAGGATGCGTAAATTTTTACAAGCTTTAGTTGAAGAATTAAACCAGGTAAAATCTAAAATTGAATCAGTTGATTTTGAGAATCCCGTTTTTCTGACAACTTTTCTCCATGCGTATCAGATAGCTGCCCGCACTCATCAGGAGCAAAAACTTGAAGCTCTGAAGAATGTAGTTCTCAATTCATCCATCCCTAGAGCCTTAGAGGATGATATTTTAGCAATGTTTCTCAATTGGATTGATTATTTTCCCGAACTTCATATCTCTACTCTTAAACACCTTCACTACCTGGATAGGTATGCCCCAGAGCAATTAGACACATATTTTCCTATGTTGGAGAAATATAGGGGTGTATACAATCAGGTTTTAAAAGATTTGGCAGATCGGGGTTTGATAAGTTTAAGAGAAAAATACATTACGCAAGAAGATAAAAATAAGCAAAGGGTAGGGGGTCCCATACCTTACACTATTATGGGTAACAGCTCTAATCTACCCAAAAGAAATACCCAAAAAGAGATTTTTAGGCTTCGAGAAGATATTGATACTCTTCTCAAAGAAAGTCGTTTATCTAGTCAAGCAAGTAAAACCACAGAATTAGGAAAGGAGTTTATTGAATTTATTGAATCTCCCTCTATTCAAACTGAATCTATGTAAAATTTATTACTTTCAAATTGCTCTCTTTAAACCAGGATATTTCCCCGCCTATCCATTTATAAAAATGGTAGTATGCTGACCGAGCCGTAACAGTTGCAAGCCCTAGGCTGGGAAATACTTATAACCTGACCTAGCCGTAAGAGTTTTAAGCTCTAGGCTGAGAAACTGTTTGCAGCTTGGGCTGACGGTAAGTTTGTAGTACCAGTTTGGTTAGATGTAATTTATGGGCGGTTGCGTGAAAAGATGGAGGGGTAGGGAGGGCGAATTGTGAGTAATTGGTATGATCGTAAGTAGCGGGCAGTCCAGAATGGAGCAAGTTATAATCTTTAGGGATAAGTGAGACGTGGGTGCGATCACACTTGTCGCATACTAATTCAGAACACCGTCAAATACAGATAAAAATGGGTATTAAGGATTTATATTCAAAGCGCAAGAAGCTTGCTGAGCGTGGCAACCAGCCAGATGTCTATCAATATACAAATTTGCCAATCGAGTTCCGACGCCAGGTAATATTTATTTGGCGTACTGCTATCGGGTCTTATCGCGTAGAAGCCTTTGCTTACGAGCCACCAGTGAATCGTTGGTGGCGCATAATTCATGACTCGCTTGCTAAGGAACTAGGTTGGTTCAACCTTGGAAACGATTTCCATGATCCCTTTGAGCAATGTAAATCTTTTTTGCTTAATAATGACACTTCTGTTGAACATCACCTCGATCTAATTGAACTTACATTTCGCCACATAGATGAAGATATTCGCGAATTCTTGCGAAACCATCCGTCTCGTGAGCTAAGTACGCTTCAACCTCCTGATGATGCTATTAGCGAGTTAAATCATCGCTTTCGGGAACACGCAATAGGCTATCAGTACAATAACGGTCAAATCATTCGTGTTGATTCAGGTTTCATCCATACTGAGGTTGTTGTTTCCGCGCTCAGCCTACTCTCTAGTCAGGATTTCAAAGGAGCTGAGCAAGAATTCCGAAGTGCCCATGAACACTATAGAAAGAAGGAATACAAACAGGCAATCGTTAATGCACTGAATGCTTTTGAGAGCACTATGAAAACAATCTGTGATAAGTGTGGGTGGTCTTACTCCGACAAGAATAATGCTAAAGATCTTATTGGCATCGTGCTTGAAAACGAGCTTGTGCCAAAGTATCTTCAAAACCATTTATCAGCCTTACGGTCTGTTCTTGAAGGGGGTGTACCCACTGTTCGCAATAAAACATCTGGTCATGGTCAAGGGATACAACCTATAACCGTGCCTGAATACTTAGCCGCATACGTGTTGCACCTTACCGCTTCAAATATAGTTTTCCTCGTAGAAGCATATAAGGCTAAACAAGGCAACTTGGAATGAAGGGTAATCGCCCATTCATTTTCAGGAGTGTTCAATCAAATCTAACATCGTTTCAATATTCGATTCAATTTCTTTTATTCCTTCAGATGTAACCCAAACATAGCCAGAAGGAAGATCGGAGTCGAAATCCCAAACTATAAAACCTTTGTTTTTTAAAAAGTCAACCCCATTTAAAATATCTCTTTCAGATAATTTTTTTAAATGGGGGTGCTTAATAAGTTCATCAACTTTAATCTCGTTTCTTGGATTACTTTCAATAAATGTATAAATACAACATAAGATCTGAAAACGTTTCTTTTTATATTGATTTTCTTTGACGAGGTTCATAGCTAATCTTAATAAAAGCTGGGTACAATCACTTATGTTAATTATAGCTCAAGATTGTATCAGCCTTTATTGCCTTGGGAAATTAATACCAAAATGTACACTTTTCTCGCCTAAAGCCCTAGCGAGATTTTTTCGACGGGCTGCTAAATCTTTGCTGAAACGAAAAAGCTGGTTTCAGACCGTCGGGAAAATAGCCAGCACCTATTTTTAATGTTTTACTCTTTGTCTTACGTTCAGTCTTACCCTTATCCCTACTCTCTTACTTTTATCTCAAAGCTAGATTGTTGGGGCTGGTTTAGCTGCCAAGATACTTGATGCACTGTTGTCTAAAAATGACATCCCACTTCTAAAAGTTAGAGAGTTAAACAAAAGTCAGAAATTTCTGTATCCTGACCTAGCCGTAACCGTTTCAAGTCGTAGGCGGGAATTCTCTAATATCCTGATGAAGTCCTACGTTGGAAAATAGGCGTTGCTTAATCAGGGTATGAAAAAAATAAATTGAAAATCCCGAAGTTTTGTGGATACTGGTTTCTCTAACTTGCTGATTTAGCCCTTCATACCCTAAATCAGCAACGCCCGAAAATAAATGATTATTATAGCAATCCGATCTGAGTCTCACAACACAACGCCCTCTTGTCTTCCTAGACTTCTTGTATAGCAAGACCTTCAGATTTTACCGAGCTAGAAAATCACTTAGGATTGCTATAAAATATGAATTTACCTAGGATAATTAGTATATTTATCCTGTGAGCATCTGTTGGCTCATTTATTGAATTTGAGCAGAAAACTACTGCAAAAGTGCCTGATAATTCCCTTTATCTGTGTGCATGGATGTAGTCCAAAAAGTAAAATCTAGGACGAAGCCAGAATCTCAGCCAAGTGTAAGCTCCTAGACCTAGTAGTGCTATCACAACTAAGGGTAAGCCCACATAAAGTCGCAATTCATCAGGAAAGAGAGCAACAGCGCAAACAGTAACCACAAAGTAGCCTAAAAGCAATGCTTGTAAGCGTTGCACGACCAAAAGTGCTTTTCGACAGCTACTACAATGTTGGGTGTGTTGTTTGTAGCGATCGAGTGTTAGTTGGCGATCGTTATTGATATTCCGTGTCGGTGGAACATGGATTCCCACTTCGCTCCACGGGAGTTGTCCGTGACAATAGCCGTCAAACCACTTCCTAAACTCAATTACGAAACGATCTGCACTTGTAGGTAACTGATAAGCAGTTTTCCAGCTTTGGGTAGATTTTGCTTGTTGGAGGAAATACTCTTGCTGCTGTAGAAGAACCATATCTCCATCAAGAACAACATTGCGATTGGTGATGTGATCCCACCAACGGGGTTTGAGACGATAGAGTGTTTTGCCAAAGTTACGGGCAAATAGAGCGACAATTCTAGACTTCCCAGGAGACACAGGTATACAGTAGGTGATCAATCCTAACTTTTTGCTGTCATCGCCAAAAATGAACGCATACTCCAAGCGAGAAGGTGGTTCAAAAGTAATTTTTGTTTGAAAAGGCCCAACTATTGCCCCTTCAATCAAATTGGGTGTTGATTGCAGGATTTTGAACGCAATCGGTCTTGCTTGTTTGCGATTGCCCTGCACGCCGTGATGAGCAAAAGGAACATGACTTGGATCTGCTACATTTTCCACAAGGGTTTCCCAGTCATATTCTAAATCTCGTACAAAAGAAGACCAAACAAAGCCTTGAGTTGCATCTATTTGCGGTGATAAAGGTAAGGGTGTATTTGCAGCTTGTTCGCTTGATTTTGCATCTGGCCAAATCCAGAGTAAATCCTGTTGCTGACGAACTGGTAGTGCTACAGCACACAGATTTTCTTTATTCTTGCTTACAAGTTCTGGATTTTCCGCTTGGGGAATATGAGTACAAATTCCCTGCTCATCAAATTGCCAACCGTGATAGCTACACATTAAATTCCCTGTTTCGTCATCAATGCGCCCCTCACTTAGGGGCGCAAGGCGGTGGGGACATCGATCTAAAAACACTTGGAAAGTTTCAGATGATTTGGATTTCCAGATAACTAAACGCAGTCCCAAAAGTGTTACTGAAGTTGGTTGCTTGGGATCTAAGTCTTCGAGGGGTATCATAGGATACCAATGCTCAAAAAAATTGAATTCTGGTTTCATTTGACAAAAAATTAGGGTATCGGGGGTAGGGAAAGAAAAAGACCTCCAAGTTCCCTTGGGTTAACCTGCGCGCTCACACAAGAAATGGAGGTGTCCTTATATTTTACCCCTGACCTTCGGCAGCAGCGCCGGCATTCCGCTGCGGATTATTCAAAAAATCAGTGGTCACAACAACCTCGAACAATTGCAGCACGGAGAAAGAGGTGAAGCCGGATCAAGTCAATGGAGCGAGCGCGAGTCTTTCCATGCTTTCCTACACGGGAAAAGGGTAATAGCCCGATGAAGTTGTAGCGCTTTTCACCCCTAGGCTGGAAAATATACAAAGCTGACTCTCGTACCAGAAAAGCAACGCATTAAACCAACGAAACTACCTATGACAATTGGCAAGCTTGAACTCATCATCAAAATTAACGAACTCCCGAATAACGTAGAGACTAACAAAGACAACTGGAAAACCTTTGAGCTTGACTGCGACGGTCGGGTAGTGTCCGTTACTGTTAAGCCAAAAATATGGAAGAAGCTTGAGGATGCTGCTGCCAACTATCCCATGTGGGTGGCTGCTATCGGTGGCAAAATGGGTGAATCAACCTCTAACGGCTTTGTGCTATCAGACCCAAATATCCAAGTCTTTGAGAAAAAACCGAAGGAACCTAAACCTGAAGCAGAGCAGTGACAGAGGTTTGAGGAGCAATTGTGCAGAAACTGCGGACAGGGCTGAAAGCCTCGCTTAGCAAGGATTTAAGCTAAATCAGTTAGCAAGCCATTTACCGCAAATTGGCTTGCTAGCTAATCTAACTGACCCGTCTGTTGTTTTAATCCGGAACTGTTATAATCGCGTGAATTGTGATTGAGGTTTGGGATGCAAGTCCGGTTGGCGCACATGGATGATTTGGATGAGGTGACGCGGTTGTTTGATCGCTATCGCATCTTTTACGGTCAGGTTTCAGATATTGATGCGGCTCGTCAGTTTATCCAGATGCGTTTCCAACAGGGTGACTCAACAATATTGATTGCCTTGGATGAACTTCAGGGTGTGGGTTTTACTCAGCTTTATCCGAGTTTTTCGTCAGTTTCAATGAAACGAGTTTGGATTTTGAATGATTTATTTGTGGAAGAAATGGCTCGTTGCCAAGGCGTTGGGACACAATTAATGCAAGCGGCGGAAAGCTTTGCACGTCAAACGGGTGCCGTGAGAATTGCATTATCTACGCAGATGACCAATCAAAAAGCGCAATCACTTTACGAATCTCGTGGGTATGTCAAAGATGAGGTGTTCTATCATTACTCACTCCCGTTGTAACTCATGTATATTGCTTATCCTGATGTAGTCGCACTGCTTTCAAGTCCTAGATGGGGAAATTGATTTTTCTAAGCTACTTACAGCGAGTACAGACTCTCTCGCCCTTGAGACACCTGAGAGAGTCTGCACTTAGGCTACCTTTATACCAATATATTTTGGGAGGTTTCCCAGCTTAGTTATCAAAATTAGGGTAAATTGTGCCTACTCTTCTCTCTACGCTTCATTGATCCCTTATAAACTTCCCATCAAGTAATCATGACCGCGCACAGCCTTTCGCCAATTAAACTGAACCTCACGTGACTCTGGAGGAATAAATGCCTGGCTGCTACAGGGATCGTGTGTACTCGATGATACAAGCTTAATCGGGTATAGGATTTGAGTAATTAGATTGTTATCGAAGTCAGCCTCGATCAGATTGGACAGTTGGCTGAGTGCCTTTGGGATTTCAGTTATCTGATTGTTATTAAGGTAAAGCTTTCTAAGATAGGACAGTTGCCCTATTGCATCTGGGATTTTAGTTATCTGATTTTCACTAAGGTCAAGCTCTCTCAGATTCGACAGTTGCCCTATTGCATCTGGGATTTTAGTTATCTGATTTTCACTAAGGTCAAGCTCTCTCAGATTCGATAGTTGTCCCAGCTCCTCTGGGATGAAGCCAATCTCATTCTTATGGAGTTCAAGGCATCTCAGATTCGACAGTTGCCCGAGTTCCGCTGGAACGGAGGTGATCTGATTGTTGCGGAAGTAAAGAGTTGTCAGATTCAACAGTTGCCCGAAGGTGTCTGGGATAGAGGTAATCTGATTGCTTTCGAGGCAAAGGAGTGTCAGATTGGACAGGTGCCCTACAGTCTCAGGGATAGAGGTAATTTGATTGCTGTCGAGGTAAAGCTTTATCAGATAGGACAATTGTCCTATCTTTTCAGAGATGGAGGTAATCTGATTGTTATTGAGGGAAAGCCCTCTGAGATTCGTCAGTTGCCCAATCGCTTCTGGGATAGAGGTAATCTGGTTGTGACCGAGGCAAAGCCGTGTCAGATTAGACAGTTGCCCGATCACTTCAGGAATTTTGGTAATTTTATTGTTATGCAGGTAAAGCGTTGTCAGATGGGACAGGTGCCTGATTGCCTCTGGGATTTCGGTAATCTGATTCCAACTAAGGTCAAGCCCTGTCAGATGGGACAGGTGCCTGATTGCCTCTGGGATTTCGGTAATCTGATTGCTACTAAGGTCAAGCCCTGTAAGATGTGACAGTTGCCCGATGGTTTCTGGGATGGAGGTAATCTGATTGTTATTGAGGTGAAGCTTTGTCAGATTGGATAGTTGCCCGATGCTCTCTGGAATTTTAGTTATCTTAAGTAGTTAAGCAAAATTAATTACATAATTATCTCCAAATTCTTTAAGAATTCTTTCTACAGATGAAACAAGAGAT
>NZ_JAUBQR010000176.1:0-13932 GCF_036701385.1 Microcoleus sp. Pol12B4
AATTTGTTGAGAAAAAAGGAGCGGCAGTTCTTAAACCATTGGGTGGCAAAGCTGGGGAGGGGATTTTGTTTCTGGAATCGGGCGATCGCAATCTTAACTCCCTGGTGGAAATTAGCACTCAACAAGGGCAAATTCCAGTGATGGTTCAGACTTATCTGCCGGAAGCCAAAGAGGGAGATAAACGGATTATATTGTTAGACGGCAAGCCCATCGGTGCTATCAACCGCATTCCCACCGGCAATGAATTTCGCGGCAACATGGCAGTCGGCGGCCGAGTCGCAAAAACAGAAATTACCGATCGCGAACTGCAAATTTGCGATCAGTTAGAACCAGTGCTGCAACGGGACGGACTGTACTTTGTAGGCATTGATATCATTGGCGGTTATCTCACAGAAGTTAATGTCACTAGCCCTACAGGGATCAGAGAAATTGACTTATTTGACGGCGTTAGTTTGGGCAAACAAGTAATTGGATGGGTGGAGAAGGAAGAAGGAAGAAGAAAGAAGGAAGAAGGATGAGGGAAGAAGCCAAGCACGACACAGATGAGGACACGGATACACGGATTAATTATCGAACGTCAGGCAGATGTTGCAGTCGTTAGTTATTTGTTAGCTGCTACCAATTCCGAATTCCCAATTCCCAATTCCCAATTATTAAATTATGTCAAAAATAGGCGTTGCAGTAGTCGGTACAGGTTTTGGTCAAAAAGTACACATTCCCGGATTCCAGGCCCATCACCGGACAGAGGTTGTGGCTGTTTACCACCGGAATTTAGACAAAGCAAAGGCGATCGCCTCTACCCACAATATCCCCTACGCTTGCGACTCGATCGCCGATATAGTAGCCATCCCAGAAGTAGCGGGAGCCAGCATTTCCACACCGCCATTTTTGCATTTTGAAATGGCCAAAACCGTCTTGGAAGCAGGCAAGCATTTATTGTTAGAAAAACCCACAGCCCTAACAGCAAATGAAGCCAGGGAACTGTACCGATTGGCCAACAACGAATCTCAAACCGATTTTAACAATGGTGGTTCGAGAGCAATTGCCACAATGGACTTTGAGTTTCGCTTCATCCCCGCATGGCAAATGCTAGCAGAATTATTGGCAGCAGAATATGTGGGAGAAAAGCGTTTAATTAAGATTGATTGGCTGGTGTCGAGCCGCGCTGATGCGAGTCGCCCTTGGAATTGGTACGCACAAAAAGAGCGAGGCGGCGGAGTTTTGGGTGCGACAGGTTCTCACGTTTTTGATTATATTAGCTGGCTGTTCGGCCGGCCCCAAAGGCTTTCGGGGCAATTGATTACAGGAATTTCGGCGCGGCCAGATCCGAATGATTGGGGAAATTTAAAATTAGTTGATGCCGATGATTCGTGCACGTTGATGTTGGAATTAGCCGGGGGAACTCCTTGTCAAGTTTGTTTGAGTTCTGTTACTTATCAAGGGCGGGGACACTGGGTGGAAATATACGGGAGTAAGGGTACGTTGGTGTTAGGAAGCGATAACCAGCAAGATTACGTCCACGGATTTCGCTTGTGGGGTTCCCAAGGTGGAGAACCTTTAGCTGAAATCAAAATTCCTCAAAGATTGGAGTTTCCTCAAGTTTATTCAGACGGGAGGATTGCACCGTTTATTCGAGTAGTAGATAGGTGGGTAGAAGCAATAGATGCCGGTAAATCTTTGATACCGTCCCTCAGAGAAGGGGTTTACTCGCAGTTGTTAATGGATTTGACCCAGGAGTCGAATGCTACGGGAACTTGGGTAGATTTACCGAATATAGATAAATTTTTGGGCACTAAGTAAAAGTAAAAACTCCCAAAGCAATCTCACGCACTCGATCGCACCCCAAACCCGATAAACTACGAATAGATAAACTCAATCCAACCCTATATCCAGAGTCGATAGTTGTGAATGGCGCGCCCTGAAAGTCCTTGCCTCAGTATAGCGATCGCTCGCCTGAGAACCGCTGGGGCAAACCATTTTGCCACTTGGGTTCTACAAGCTCCCTATCCCAGCGGGTACGTTCACCACGACTGTATGTGGCCCGATACCCTCTCCCAATCTTGGAAAGCTTGGCAGGAAATGTTTTCGCCCTCCGGGACAATTCACGAATTGCCCCTAAATCCTGATGGCAGTTTCGTCTCGCCGGAAAACAACCAGAATATACTGGCAGAAACTGAACAACGAAGTCCTCAGTCGCTAGACCTCGCTCCAGCGACGCCCTCTGTGCCGCTCCACCTCGGCCAGCGGGGGTGGGGCGACAAGGGGGATCAGCATCCGCCTCGGCCACCGGCAAGCTACAGCAGCCGCCTGATGCAGCATTTGGGGATTAATCTTTGGCAGTGGCTGTTTGAAGGGCCGATTCAGGGTAGTCTCCAGGAAAGTAAAGGTATCGCGATCGGGCAAAATCTACCCCTGCGAGTACGCATAGATTTGCGCGAACCGTATTTAATTGCTTTGCCTTGGGAAATTATGCAGCCTCAAGCCGGTCAACCGGCAATTTCTCTGTCGCAGCAACTGCTGTTCAGCCGCACTACCAGCAATGTTGAACCTTTGCCACCCCTGCAGCCTGCGGAGTCGCTCAACATTTTGCTAGTTTTGGGACAAGCAGAACCAGGCGGCGGTGCTAATTCTCAATTTTCCAACAGTAATAACGGTCATTTGCAGTTGGGAGAAGAAGCTCTCGCCCTAGCTGGGGTTCTGGAAAGTGCTTTTCAAACCGACGACAGCGGCAAATATTTTGACATCAGTGTTCCGACTCGCGTCGATACTGTCATCGAACCTACTCCGGCAGAACTAATTTCTCGGCTGGAAACGCAAGCTTACAACATTCTGTTTTACGCCGGCCACGGGATACCGGGCCCGGACGGCGGCTTGCTGTTTTTGGGGCCGGACACTGCGATTAACGGTACTGAACTGGCTCAGGTATTAGTTCGGTGCCGCGTGACTCTGGCGGTGTTTAATGCCTGCTGGGGAGCTCAGCCGGCGGTAGAGATGGTGCACTCAACTAACGGCCAGCAACAGGCGATCGCCCGCAGCAGTTTGGCTGAGGTACTGATCCATCACGGGGTGCCTGCGGTGCTGGGGATGCGGGACTCGATCGCCGATCGCGAGGCCCTGAGTTTTATCCAAACTTTTGCCCAAGCTTTGGCCGGACGGATGTCGATCGATCGGGCAGTCGCCGTCGCCAGACAGCAGTTACTGACGCTCTACAAGTTCAATCAACCGGCTTGGACGCTGCCTGTGCTGTATATGCACCCTGAGTTTGACGGTCAGCTAACTGAGCTGGTAGATGACCTCAAAACAGAGTTGCCTTTAAATTCTTCTACTTGGCTGGGACGGTTGCCGTCTTGTGCTTATTTGCGGGGGCGCGATCGACCAAATGCCAAATCCACCGACTCCACCAATCAGGTTTGGCCGATTCGCGCAGGTATGGTTCGAGTCGGACGGTGGGAAGAAAACGACGTAGTGATTCGAGAACAGTGGGTTTCTCAAAAACACGCCGAGATTTTCTGCCGCAACACTATCGGAGATAGCCGGGAAGAACCTAGCTACTTCCTCCGCGATTTTTCTCGCTACGGGACTCTAGTTTTGGGATCTGAGGGATGGCAGAGAGTTCACCACCAAGAATTGCTGCTACGCAGCGGGACTCAGCTAAAATTTGGCAGTTCTCAAGGTCAGATTTTTGAGTTCACTATTGAGGTTCCCAAAACTTCGGGCTACAGTGAGACTGATTGCGGAACGAATTAAGGTGCGTGTGTAGCTAATGAAGGGAAGCGGCGAGTGGCACAGCAAAGTTCTGGGCGTTGAGTCTCCAATCTGAATTTAAAAGAGTTACTTACCACTGATAGCTCCCAACTAGCTCTTGGCACAGTCCCCCTTCTATATTTTCCTTTTCCCCCTGAGGTATTACATCATGGCTACCCACTCTACTGATTCTGAATATTTTCGCGAGTCTCAAACTCAGGCCCAGATGGAACTTCTCGCCACAATTGTTCAGACTGATGTTGCTTACCCTTGGAATCCTGCACAGCTTGAATCCGAATCTTATTTAACTGCCCTAGAGCAGGAATTTGCGCTATCTGATTCATTCAGCGACAGCGATATTGCCCTGAAGTCGCAAGTTTTATTCTCGCAATTAGAACAAGTTTGGCTGACGACTGCTCTGCAAAAGTCTTTGCGCGAGAAATTTGCTCGCGTTCCTCAAGATTTTCTGGCCAGCATCGCTCAAAGCGTGCAAAACGCAACTGTTAAGTATCAATCTTTAGCTGACCAGATGGTAGAGTGCGTCTTAGATATTTTGCCTCAGTGGGCTGAGGAAGATTTACAGGTGTTGGCACGTCCTTTGGCTTATGCCATGCGAGATGTGGATTCGGAAGGGGGGGAATTGGTCATGGCGACTAAAAGACCTTGGGCCCAATTGTCGGAAATAGAACAAGCCAGAGTTAGTTTGGCTGTCGCCCGCTATGCAATCTCGCAATTAGAAATGGCTGATTAGTTCTGTGGTGGCTGGGTTTTTGTGCTGCGATCGCGGTAATTTTTCTTATTAATATAAAATTAATCTACCTTTAGTTAGATGTCAAATTCGTCTAATTGTTAAATCCTAGGGATTGCTATAGTTTGATATAGCAATCCTATTTGATTTGTAGAAAAGATAATTTTTTTTTAACTATAGCAAGCGCGCCCGACGTTTAGGACTCAGATGTGGCAGCATTTTTAATCAGCTTTTTATGGGCGGCGTCGCAGAAACAGCCCACAAGAAATATTTTTTATTGTGGAACAGGCCCGAAAGCCTGTTGCTGACATTGCTGCAAGAGGTAAGTTAGGACGTTCTTAATTTCTGAAATCCTTGCCGAAGATTGCTTCTGACTTCTCTCCTCGGTAACTAAAATCTTCTTCCTTCTTCGTTCTGCTATATTTTGCCAGGCTTCGACTCGCTAAGCAGTTTGGCAACAGCAAGCAAGATGAATTATCATACAATGGTCAGAATGTTAAAAAATGTAAATATAGTAATTGGGGTGTGTCGGAATTTTCAACTTAATTAAAAAGTGGACAGCAGGAAACCGTTACTGTTGGATGCACGATCGGAACTTTAAAATTATTTTATGACAACTTCAAGATTTGATTTTCAAGACTTGAAACGCCACTTTTGGCGGATTTCGCGGGTGCCGGCGGCAACGCTAGTCGTGTTGGGGGCGATTGCTTTCGCCGGTGCGATCGCCGCAGCCTGGTTTGCCCGTGAAGGTACAGTCAGCGGTATTTTTGCCACAATCAACACTTGGCAGCAAAACCCGCCTGTGTGGCTGCAAGTGCCTGCTACGAGCAAGATGTATTTGTTAGTGCCGACGATCGCACTTGTCTCCGTTGCTTTAGCTGCAATTAAAATTTCGCCTCAACCGCAGAAATGGTCACGCGCCGTAGTAGTTGCAATAGTTCTGGCTTTAACCATTCGCTACGTTTTATGGCGATCGCTCGCTACTCTAAATTTAACCGATCCCCTCAACGGTATCTTTAGTTTGGGGCTGTTTTTCCTAGAAATGCTACTGGTTTTCAACACGAGTATTCAACTGTATTTAATGCTGAGAATGAAAGACCGGCGTCGAGAAGCCGATCGCATGGCAGTTGCAGTTGAAGCTGGAAACTTCACCCCGCCCGTAGATATTTTCATCCCAACTTACAACGAACCGGCTTTTATTTTACGGCGCACTGTAATTGGCTGTCAAGCTTTAGATTATCCCAACAAAAAAGTATATTTGCTCGACGATACCAAGCGGCCTGAAATCAAGTTGCTGGCAAAAGAATTGGGATGCGAGTATATAACCCGACCCGATAATATTCACGCCAAAGCGGGAAACATTAATCATGCCACAGCCCTTACTAATGGAGAACTAATTGTAGTTTTTGATGCAGATTTTATCCCCACTAAAAAGTTTTTAACTCGCACAGTTGGATTTTTTCAAAATCCAGAAATAGCCCTCGTTCAAACACCGCAAAGCTTTTACAACCACGACCCCATCTCCCGTAATTTAGGTTTAGAAAATGTGCTCGCGCCGGAAGAAGAAATATTTTATCGGCAAATTGAAATCATCAAAGACAGCGCCGACAGCGTGGTTTGTTGCGGTACATCTTTTGTAGTGAGGCGGAGTGCTTTAGAAGCAGCGGGAGGCTTGGTCACAGATTCAATCTGCGAAGATTATTTTACCGGAATTCGGCTGTCAGCAACCGGATATCGCTTAGTTTATTTAGATGAAAAATTGAGTGCTGGTTTGGCGGCTGAAAATATAGAGGCTCATCTAAATCAAAGGCTACGCTGGGCGCGAGGCACGCTTCAGGCATTTTTTATTGATTCCAATCCTTTAACAATTCGCGGTCTCAGATTTATACAAAGGCTGTCTCATTTGGAAGGATTGCTGCACTGGTTTACCAGTTTAACCAAGGTTTTCTATCTGTTGATACCTTTAGGTTATTCGTTTTTCGGCATCATTCCTTTGCGGGCAAGTGCGCGGGAATTGCTGTACTTTTTCCTGCCTTACTATTTTGTGCAACTTACTGTATTTTCTTGGCTGAACCGCAGATCGGGTTCGGCTTTGCTTTCGGATGTTTATTCGTTTGTTCAGTGTATTCCTTTAGCGGTGACGGTGGTGAGTTCCATGCTGAATCCCTTTGGGAAAGGGTTTCAGGTGACGCCGAAAGGAATTGCGAGCGATCGCTTTCGTTTTAACTGGAATTTGGGATGGCCTTTGATTGTGTTGTTCGCAGCTACTGGATTCAGTTTGTGGCACAATTTAAACATTAATTTAGTTAAAAATGTGGGCACCGTACAGTCAATATCAGAAAGTGCACATTTGTCAAAAGGAATGAGTTTGGGATGGATTTGGAGTGCTTACAACCTGTTGATGATCGGGATTGCATTACTGATTTTGGTGGATATCCCTAAGCCGGACATTTACGAATGGTTCAATTTACGCAGGGTGGTACAATTAAACATTGGCGGTCAAAGTTTTTGGGGTGTAACCACTGTAATTTCGGAAAGTGGCGCGGAAGTTGCTTTGACGCAGCGGCCAAGTTTTGCGGTGAAAGGTAAGGGTAGTAAAGAGAGTTTTACCCCAGCAGAGATTTTGCCAAAATATGCCTTTGAGACAAGTTTATCCCAGGGTAAAATAAAAGCGCTCTCTCGCAGTGCGGCAGTCAAGGCAAAGAGAGCGCTAGCGCCGTCTGTTGTTGAGTTGGGAACTGAGCGTCGTTTGGCTAAAGGTTTGATTGATTGCGATTCGGCGACTCTGAAAATTATGGAAGAGAATTGTTTTATTCCTGTGGCTAAGATTGAGTGGGTGAGCGATAAATCTCAGTTGGGGTCTAGTTTTGGGGATGGGAAAGAGTGCAGTTTTGGGGAATTTCCTACTGTGCGAATTGCGTTCGATCGCCTGAATATTAGCCAGCACCGCTGTTTGATCGAAATGCTGTACTGTCGCCCGGGCCAGTGGCAGCGGCAGGAAACTCCTGGAGAATGGCGATCGCTGTGGCTGTTGCTGAGAATTGCTTTGAAACCGAGGGCTGTTTTTGAGAGGAATAGGTCAGTTAGACCGATCGCAGTTTCGCAGCTTTAGAGGGAATTTCTCCTAGTTGGGAATTTTTCACCCCAAATATTAGCAGATGAAGGCTGAGGGATTTTTAGAGAATCTTACCTCATCTCTTTTAAGTAATGGTGCAAAAATTTTATACATTTTCAGTTAGCAAATAGAGAAAATTTTCAAGATTTGGATAAATTATTGGGGTGGTTCTACGAACGTCGGTTTGGGTTTGCAACTGGGAAATCAAATAGCAGAATTTTGGGAGTAGCTGTTTGGCATCCTGGTTAGCTGCAAGATCTACTTCCAGCAGTATTTGCTACTCTCAACAACCAAATTTTTAGTGTTAGCTTGAGGCGATATAGATCGCTTGTTTTGCCTATCCCAATTTGA
Source organism: Microcoleus sp. Pol12B4 (assembly GCF_036701385.1). NCBI lineage: Bacteria > Bacillati > Cyanobacteriota > Cyanophyceae > Oscillatoriales > Microcoleaceae > Microcoleus > Microcoleus sp. Pol12B4. The sequence continues at coordinate 7,959 of NZ_JAUBQR010000176.1, forward strand.
CGATCGACTGTTGCGGACTTTGGCGAACTTGGCACGAGGAAGCAAAAAATCGGGGAATTTGGCGAAAACCCCGGTTAGTCGTGGTACACTCCACTAAGCTGTATATACCGCTGAGTGTAAATAAATCGCCGTTTAAGGTGGGGCTACGGCCCTTTAAAAGCGAGCAAGTGCAGGATTTGGCGAAACGGCAAGGACTGGATTGGTCAGCGGAAGATGCCCAGCAACTGACGGGTTTTGTAAACAGGAATACCTATTTAGTACGGGTAGCTCTTTATCATATCGGGCGTGGGGATGTCACTCTAGAGCAAGTATTGCAAAACTCTCCCATCTGTGCCGGAATTTATGGCGATCGCCTAAAACGACAACTGTGGAATTTACAACAGCAGCCAGAGTTGCTGGTAGCATTCGTGGAAGTTGTAAAAAGCCACACACCTGTGGAGTTGGATTTAGTGGAGGCATTTAAGTTGGAAAGTATGGGGTTGGTAAATTTACAAGGAAATCTGGCGACGGTGAATTGCGAGTTGTAGAGGCAGTATTTTGGCGATTTCAGTAGCAGTTGATAAGATTCGGGATTATCAGGAGTAACAAAAGAGCTATGAAGATTATTCGGTTCCTGAGTTTAGTATGCCTCGTAACAATTATTTCTGTTTTTTCAGGGTTTGTAGCCTCCTATCGTGCTATGGGGCTATTGGATAGCCACTATTCACCTCCACCTATAATAAAGCTGCAAAATTTCAAAGAGCTGCCACAAAGCCCTATTTCCAATAATGCGTTTGCTTTTGCCGACATCGCTTGGAGAACATTTGTAACTTTGAATTGGCCTGCTAATAATGCCAGGCCATTAGAGGAACTTGCCTTGGGTCAAGCACCGCTCGCTCCACGGGTGTGGGAATTTTATCGAACTCCTGAAGAAGTGTTTCTTGCCAATGGTGAAAACCCTTTGCTAAATATATCCAACCCTTTTGCCAGAACGTTAAAATTAGACTTGATCAAAGGGCAAGGAACGGGTTCGCCAGAAAATGAGGAATTGCGAAAAAATTTACAAAATAGCCGTGCTTGGATCGAAAAAGTTATTAAAAGTAAGGAGTGTCCAGCCCAAATTGAGGTTAGCAATGAAGAAAAGAATTTGTTGCTCAACAACATTCCCATTGTCGATCGACAAGGAAATTACATAATAGTCGAGAGTCATTTGAACCCAAATGAATTCAAGCAAATTGTGGATAATAAATGGTACGATGCTAGCAAATTAGCTGAGTACAACCAAAAGGAAAAGTTAGAGTTTAAATCCACAAATTCAAGTATAGATGCACCCATAGAAGTTAAGGCAGCTTGGCGAGTTTTTGATAAAAACTCTAGCGCAGAGGAAAAAGGTCGGTACTATACCACAAAGCGGGTATTAGCAATTCCTAAAGAACAATATGTTTGTACTACCGATAATTGTGGTACTGACGATCCTGTACTTCAGGAAATTGAAGTCGGACTGATTGGCTTCCATATTGCCTATAAAATACCTAAACAGCAAAGTTCAACTCCTGGATGGGTTTGGGCTACCTTTGAACAGGTGGATAATCTCAAAGTGGATAATGGGCCTCTAGGATTGAAACCAACCCTATCCAACCCAGATTGCGATCCAAACGATCCAAATAAGGGGTCTTGCCTACCTAACTATCCATACGTAGAATGGCCTTTTCTTTGGCGCGATCAATCTCCCCATGCGGTGACGAAATCCCAGGATGGGAAAATAAAGCCGCAAATTCCTACCCAGGCTGTACGACTCTCCGAACAGCGCAATTGCAGAAGCAACCAACTCAGTGACTCTGTAAAGAAATCTCTCCAACAACAGAATGAAAATTGGCAGAAACAATTCCAAAACGTGGCTCGTAATTCTGTATGGCAATACTATCAACTTGTGGGAACTCAATGGGTGCAAAATCCTCCTACTGCTAGTCAACTTATGTCTTTGACAAATGATAAGTTAATATCAAACAGTAGAACGGGGACTACACCAGGACCGCTATTCAATGTAGCTATGGAAGCTTATTCCCAAACCCAGGTCAACGGTGATTCGTGTATTGGCTGCCACGTTACTGCAACACTACCAAGTTCTAGGGGTACTTCTGAAAAAGCCATGTCAGATTTTAGTTTTCTATTGCAACGTGCTAAAAGTTCGAGAAATAATGTATCAAGCGATGGTAAACCAAATTCCTGAACTTAGCGTTGATTGAGAAGCAAAAGTTTCGAGAGAGCAACATATCATCGATCTAGCTACAATCTTAAGGAGAAGATAGCAATGTCTGAATTCAATACAATCCAAAGCTTAGTCAGTGGATATCAGTCAACTCAAGCTGAAGATGACCTAAAGACGCTGCTCGGAAAAATGCAGCTTGACCCAACTGAGACAACACAGCAATTGGCTGCTCAATGGTCGCAATTGGTGGCTTGGTCTTGGCTTGAGCCTCATGATTATAGCGAAAATAAGCCAAACGAAGCGCAGGAAAATCTCAGACAAGAATTTATCAATGCAGTCAAAGAGTTAGCACGTACCTGCATTCAGGAGCATTACTGTCCGGGTATGTTTGTCGATCAAATCATCGCACAGAGCGATCGCCTGTCTCAATATTTGACTGGAGACATATCGGTGAGTGACTTAACGTTGCCTAAGCTTCACCAGCAGCTTACCAATAATCAAAAGCCCTATGTTTTTACGAAAGATTTGACTGAACATTTTGTCTGGGTGGTAACTGTCGATCGATTTAATGGCTGGTTGGCTGGTTACAATAACGACAAGAAAAAGTTTGTGATGGTAATAGCTTATCCACCGCGCCCCGCACTCAGTCCATCGGTTTTGACGGTATCTGAGTTGCGCGATTGGAGTCAGGGCCAGGGAGATGGGGGGTACACTCCTCTTAATCCCTATATCCCCACCTGCGCTTGCTAAGGTCATCTCTAAGCACCAGTTGATGAGTAACTGGTTAGGTACGTTGTTGCGCTTTAGCGCTCAAGCGCAACAACGTACAAATAAATACTTAAATTAATACAATAAATTTGCTTACAGAATGTATCGCGATTACAAGCCAAAATTTAAGGATTGCTTTCGCATCGAGACAGAAAGAACAGAAGGAGTTTTCCTTTTGTCTGAAAGGAATGCGGCTGTACTGAGCGACCCTATCTACGCCCAATTAGCTCCGTTATTGGATGGCAATCATAGCATTGATGAAATTGTAAATCAATTGCAAGATCGCCTGCCGGCATCTTATATCTACTATGGGCTAAGTCAGTTAAAAAATCAGGGTTATCTGAGCAACGGTGATGAGTTTCTGTCGCCATCGTTACAGATTTTTTGCCACCAACTGAATATTAGCTTTGCAGATGCTCGCGATCGCTTACAGACAACCAAAGTCGCAGTGAGGGCTCACGGTTCTACGGACGCTGCTGAATTGATTCAAACTCTGGAATCGCACCAAATCCAGGTCAGTGAAGATGCCGATTTGGAAGTCGTTCTGTGCGATGATTACCTGCAACTGGATCTAGCCGCGCTCAATCAGCTTGCTTTACAACAATCGCGTCCCTGGTTACTTGTCAAGCCGATTGGCACAATTATCTGGCTTGGCCCCCTGTTCTATCCTAGAAAAACAGGCTGTTGGGAGTGTTTGGCGCAACGGTTGCGATGCAATCGACCCATTGAAGGGTATCTTAAAAGACGCACTAACGATACAGCACCGCTGACACCACCCCTAGCGAAGATACCCGGTGTGGTGCAAACGGCTTTAGGAATGACAGCTATTGAAGTCTTAAAATGGATCGTTCACAATCGGGAAAATAAACGATTGGAAGGCGTATTAATTACTCACGATACTCTGACTCTAGAGACTCAAAGCCATATTTTCACCAAGCGTCCTCAATGCCCAATCTGTGGATTGAGCAAAAGCCAGAATAGTGCAAAACCACAGCCATTAATTCTCGGTAGTCGGAAGAAAACTTTTACTGCTGAAGGTGGACACCGTTGCAGTTCTCCTGAAGCCACCCTCAGCAAATATCAGCATCATATTAGTCCCATCACGGGGGTGATCCGAGAATTACAAAAGTTACCCGATCGCCTAGATGGTTGTCATAATTATGTAGCCAAACATCATTTTATCTCCATGTTTGATGACTTGAGAGGATTGGCTCAAAACATTGGCGGTAGAAGTGGAGGAAAGGGAAGAACGGATATTCAGGCACGAGTTAGCGGTTTTGGAGAAGCTATAGAGAGATATTCTGGCGTTTTCCAGGGAGATGAAATCAGAATTAAAAGCAGCTACCAGCAACTCGGCGATCGCGCGATTCATCCCAACGCTTGTATGAACTTCAGCCAATCCCAATATAGCGATCGCCAAAACTGGAATGCTGGTTGTCAGAGCCTTTCTCAAAGAGTCCCCGAACCATTTGATGAAACCAACGCGATCGAGTGGACGGCTGTTTGGTCTTTGACTCAGCAGGAATTCAAGTATCTCCCCACTGCTTACTGTTACTTTGGCTATCCCAAACCAGAAAAACCTGACTGTTGGGCAGATACTAACGGGTGTGCAGCGGGTAATACCCTGGAAGAGGCGATCCTCCAAGGTTTTATGGAATTGGTCGAACGAGATAGCGTGGCGCTGTGGTGGTACAACCGAATTCAAAGACCAGAGGTGGATTTGGACAGTTTTGATGAACCTTATTTTCGCTCTCTGCAAGAGTCTTACGAGTCCATCCATCGAGATCTGTGGGTTTTAGATCTCACCAGCGATTTGAATATTCCCACGTTTGTTGCCGTTAGTCGATGTGGCGATCGCGACTCGGAAGATATTCTGTTAGGATTTGGTTCTCATTTCGATGCTAAAATTGCTGTTAGTAGAGCGCTGACGGAAATCAATCAAATTCTGGGTGTTGTCTTACCAACTAACGCCGATGGTAAAACCCAGTACGCCTCCTCAGCGGAACCCTCAGCATTAAACTGGTGGCAAACTGCAACGCTACAGAATCAGCCCTATTTAGTTCCCGACAAAAGTAGTCGCCCTAAAGTTTATGCCGATTACGCTCAAAACTGGAGTGACGATCTACTAGAAGACATCAAGCGCTGCCAACAAATCGTAGAACAAAAGGGAATGGAAATGTTAGTCCTGGACCAAACTCGTCCTGATATTGGGTTGAAGGTGGTGAAGGTAATTGTGCCTGGAATGCGACACTTTTGGAAACGTTTAGCAGCAGGACGACTCTATGATGTACCCCTACAAATGGGGTGGTTAAACGAACCAATATCTGAAGATAATCTGAATCCAATTCCAATGTGGTTATAATTTCCCATTACCCGAAATATGTTTAAAGGCTATAAAATTATCGATGCCGATGCTCACGTTTACGAACCGCACAGCATTTGGGAAGAGTATCTGGAGCCAGCTTTCAAGCATTTTGCTCCTTCGCCAGACTTGAAAATTCAGGGAGAACCAATTATTAATAAGTTCTCCGAGCAATATCTACGTCAATGGGCAAAACCGTTTTTGGAAGTCGAGCCACTAGCTGGTGCTGACCCGCAAATTCAGGTGCAAGCGATGATGGAGATGGGGGTTGATGTAGCATTTATTTATCCCACATCCCTGCTGTTTATCACTGCGGTAAACACTATGGCACCTCAACTGGTGGGTGCTTTTGTGAGGGCTTATAATAATTGGCTGCGAGATTTTTGTAGTTTTAATCCCCAAATACTCAAAGGTGTGGGCAGCATTAATCTTCACGATCCAGAAGAGATGGTGCCAGAATTGCTCCGCATCGTTAATTTTGGCTGGAAAGCAGTTTTTTTGCGTCCCAACCCAGTCAAGGGACGAGTTTTGAGCGATCGCGCCTACGATCCATTTTGGACGAAGTGTGAGGAGTTGGAAATCGCCGTTGGCATTCACGAGGGAACTCCTAGCCGTCTGCCTACTGCTGGGGCCGATCGCTTTAATACTCGCTTTGC
>NZ_JAUBQR010000177.1:0-13811 GCF_036701385.1 Microcoleus sp. Pol12B4
GTCGGGGAGTTTTTCCATTCCTTTATCTAATGTCTATCTCCTCTTCTTGTCAAGGGGGTTGAGCAATTACGAAAAAATCCTCCTCGGCTCTTTGGGAATAGCCCAATTCATAGTGGACAATGCCTCGGTTGTAATAAGCTTCAGCAAAGTCTCGTTTAAGCTCAATTGCCTTGGTGTAATTCTCAAGCGCTTTCTCTTTGTTCCCCAAACGAGAGTGAATAATTCCCAGGTTGTAGAATGTTTTAGGATTCTTAGGATTCAGCCGAGCTGCCTTGATGTAATCTTCAAGCGCTCTTTGTAGATCGTCTAATTCCAAGAAGTAGACATCGCCTCGATTATTCCAAGCAAGGGCATCATCAGGATTTAGTTCAATTGCTTGGGTAAAATCTTTAAGCGCTTCTTCCAGATTGCCTATCTCTACATTATTAACACCTCGGTCATTGTAGGCTTGAGCATAGTCAGGATTTAGTTTAATTGCTCGGGTGTGATCTGCCTGCGCTCCTTGATAATCACCTAATTTAGAAGAAATAATACCCAGGTTATTGTGAAATATTGCACAATCAGGATTGAGCAATATCGCCTCTTTGCAATCCTCAATTGCTCCTGGGTAGTCCCCTAGTTCAGCACGAACAAGAGCCCGGTTATTGTAGGCATTTGCATAATGAGGGTTGAGCTTAATTGCTCGACAGAAATTTTCAATTGCTCCATGAAAATCTCTTTCCTTAGCCTTGTTTATTCCCAGTTTATCGTAATCCTCAGCACATATAGGAGAGTGCGATCGCACCCTCTCCACCAGAGCATCAAGATCACTCTCCCAAACAGAAGGTGTAATCTCAGGCTTATTTTCAACTGAGTTAGATGACCTGGTTTTGTATCCTGCTAGCTCAAGCCAATCGGGGATATCTCTCCAGTTTTTTAGCCTAATGTCTACTTTTCCCTGAGTAAGCTGTTTGACATACAGATACACAGTTGAACTTAGATCGGCTCTCAATCCTCTCTCTTCTTTGTGAAGCTTTTTAGCGATGTCACTAGGACTACAAGCACAAAGCAATCCTCGTAAATGCAGCTTCTCGACTTCTGTAAGTTCCCACTTATGCGGTGCTACTTTTAGCTTGGCATCTGCCAAATCTGTGTACAGCCTTTCTAAATCCCAGTCATTAGCAGCTAGGATAAATTTTTCTTCTGGTGAATTTTGTGCCATTTCTATGGTGTTGTTCAGTTCCTACCAAACAATCCTAACAAACTTCCTAACACTTGTTTGGTAGCCGTCAGAGAAAATTACTAACACTTGTTTGGTAGCTGCCAGAGAAAGTTCTGCGAAGCTAAGGATGTAGTGATTTACTACTCAAAACTTAGCTGACGGAATTAATCATGTACAACAACAATCAGCACAACAAATCTGAATTCTCCCAGCAATTACCCCCGCTTTCCCAAAAACAGGAATACGACTTCCAAACTCAAAAGAAAGTAGGAAAGACAGGAGAGGCGATCGTAGACCAGTGGTTGCAGATTCATGGCTATCGCATTGAGGATGTCTCAGATTTGCCACAGTATCAGAAAGCAGGTATTGACCGCGTACTAATTCGCCCAAACGGTTCAACTGCAACTGCTGAGTACAAGACTGATATAAAAGCCAAGCAAACTGGAAACTTGTTTTTTGAAGCTTGTGACGATTGCAACCGTCCCTGTTGGGGATTGACTTCGCAAGCCGATCTCTGGATATTTTTCATTCCTCAACAGGAGATATTGGTCGTCGAACCGGGTAAATTCAGGTTGTTAGTTTTGCAGCAACAGCCAGAACTCCCGCAGAAAGTAGTACCAAATCGAGGCTACAGTGTAACTGGATTACCTGTTCCATTAGTAAAGGTGCGGAATATTGCTAGTCACGTTTTCAAGTTTCCTGACGTTCTTTTCTAAAAAGAGACTCGCTGTTAATCTGGCGATCGCCTTGAGTAGGCGATCGCCATTATTCGAGTAATAATACTTAGCAAACGCTAATTGGGCGATCGTTATGTTTTAATAAAAATTTGAGCAAAATCCAAACAAAGCCAGCCATGAGTCCTAAATCAATAGCCGTAATCAACTTCAAAGGCGGTGTGGGAAAGACCACCGTCACTTGGAGTCTGGGAAATATTATATCCCAAGGAACCGACTTAGAAGTCTTGATGTTAGACTTAGATCCGCAAATGTCGCTCACAGAGGCGATCGGACTTAACGAAAATACAGGTCATTTAGATGACAAATTTGGTAAGTGGTACGAAAAATCTCTCAAGCATAGACTTACAATTTACGACGCTCTAGAAGTCTTTAAAAAAGCCGGACAGAATTTTAAATTTCCCGTTGGTTTCGACACCATTTATCAGATTGACGAACAGTTGCATTTTGTCCCTTCAGTTGAAGAATTGTATTGGTTGGATATCGATGGATTTGAGGGAAAAAGTGTTAAAGACTTCATCCGCAGATTCATCGGCAAAATCGCCAACTCTGCCAATCTCCCCAAATACGACTTGATGCTTTTTGACTGTTCGCCTTCCTTCAGTCTCCTCACCTACAGCGTACTCTCTTGCTGCGACTTAATATTAATTCCCGTCAATCCCGATTATTTTGGTTCTAGGGGATTGAGTTTAGTTTTAAACTCGCTTCAGAAACGGATTGAGCCTTATCCGTTTCCCAAGATAGCAGTCTTTATGAATAAAGCTAAAACCTATGGAGGATTGCTGACAAATGAAGTTCAGTTTTACATGAGAGAAGTAAAGAGACTTTGCGACGAGATATCAAAAGATAATAACATAGAAGTTAGATTTTTAGAATCGACGATTCGGGAAAGCGTGGGGCTAAAACGGGCGATTAATGAGGGAGAACTGCCGCGAGAATTAGTTAGAGAATTTGAAAAACTATGGCGCGAGTGTGAGGAGTATATGAAATGAGTAAAAAAGAAATTTTGGCGGCTTCCGAACAAGAAAGCGGGGGGTTAGTTGAGGAAATTAGCGAACTTAAGGAAATCTTGCGCGACGTTTCTAGAAAATTAACCCGGCTTGAAACTCAAGTCAAGCGAGGAGTGCTTTCTCCTGTATCAAAAGCTTCGGATATTTCCAGTAGTGCTGATGTTAATAAACCTGCTAATTTAGCAGATGGAAATGTTCTAGAAGTTTATGAAGAACTGCGTTTACAAGCTAAAAATGGTAATGAAGAAGAGGTGAGGCAAAAGTTGTTGGCAATGAGTGCAACTGACTTGAACTTGATGTGTTGCGAGTTAGGGATGCCGCCCAGCAGCAAGAATCCGTCCCGAAAAAAAATGTTCGAGCTAATTATTGGCAGAATTAAACAGAGTTTGAGGCTATCGAGACATATCGACAGACAAACACTTTAAAAATTAGCAGATGAATCTATAAAATGCGTTTTAACTTGCATTTCCCGCTGCGATATGGAACAGCCAAGAGGGCCGTTCCACAAAACCCTGTTCCACAAGAGTTGAAGTTGAGTGTGGTGTGGGCGTCTTGGCCGCCTCTGAAAAGCTTGTGGCAAATTCTGCAACTTTTCAGCTTCCATAAATTATGGTCGATAAGTGCGATCGGCATATTTTCACTAACACTCTTAATCAGCTTGTTTTTGAGCCTTCACAGCCCTCCCCCAACCGCAGCCCAAAAACCAAGGATACTAGCGTTTACCGCCCTTCAGATGCGTGGCAGCGAGAACAGATCCCCTTTATTTGCGGTCAATGCTACCAGTTGGGATCGCCGCGAACTTACACCTAATATAGATGTTATCGCTCCCCTAGTGTGGTCGCCCAACGGCCAGCGACTGGCTTTCGTTGGCGGATACAGCGACATCTATACAGTCAATGCTGACGGTTCTCGACTAACTAAACAGTTTGCTGAGGCTGGTTGCAAAACAGCTAATTTTGAAATAGCTTGGTTTTCCAACAGCCAGAAACTTGTTTTTGCCCGTTCTTGCGAAGGTTTTACCTCTGATGCCCCCGGCAGTCAATCACTTTATACAAGCGACACTTCTGGCATTAAAGGAACTAAATTAGTTCTGGAGTTGGAACTAGGAGGAGAGCCGCCTAAAACGGAAATTTCATCAAATTTTTACCTTTCACCGGACGGCCAGCAGGTAGCATTTGTCAAGGATAAAAATATCTACAAAATGAATGCCGACGGTTCGGGAATGACCAAACTAACTAAAACTCCCGTCGAATATATATCCGAGGGAATTCAACTTGTTTGGTCGCCCGATCGCACCAAAATTGCTTTCCTATTCGGCGCTTATCCGAAACAGCAAATTTACACAATTAATGCCGATGGAAGCAACCTCAAAAATTTGACTAACAACCCGCCAAATGAGGTTTAAAACGGCAAATTGTTGTGGTTGCCCGACAGCAGTCGCATTGCTTACTATTACAATAAACCTGGCGATTCATCAGGCGAACAGCAAGATATTTACCTGCTCGACATTAACCGGGGGATAGCCAAGAACCTCACCCAAAAACCCAGAAACTACGACGAAATTTCTTGGTCGCCGGATGGCAACTTTATTGCCTTCGTCGCCGGAGAGTTCAACAATCAAAAACTATACACAATCAATGCTGACGGGAACCAGCTAAATCAACTAGATCCCCGGCTAAAACCGTCGGGAATTTCAGAATTAGCTTGGTCTAATGACAGCCAGCAAATTGCTTTTATATTTAACGATATCCAAGCAGACAAAAGCAAGTTGTATCTAATTAATCGGGACGGTTCGGCATTGACTAAATTGACAAACGACCAGGATTTGTATGCTAGCACTCCGGTTTGGCAACCGCAGTAAAGTTAAAAGCCCAAATATACTATAGGGTTGGGTTTTAGGACAGATAAACGCAGAAGGGCGGGCTAGATTGGCATTAAGCCGGATCGAAAGCGAGTTACTGAACAAGAAAAAATCCACCAAACTCAACACTCAAAACTATTCTCAAATTGGGGAAGATGCAATAATTTTTTTCTCCTTTAATGGCTGGTGAACTTGCAATTCATTTGACTCAACTTCCTGGTGTTTTTCATCCTGCACCTGTTTATCAATTTTGGGCAACTTTAAAATGACCCCAGCTAAAACCCAATAATACACCGACACTGGATCTACATCCAGCGGATAGTATTGAGTATTGATCGTAATAAATGCAACAAACACCCAAAAACTAGCTCCGTAACTCCGCAAACTTTTGTCCTTGACTGATCGGTAAGCTCTAAAAGTTAGAAAAGCTAAGTGTAAAAGCATCATCTGAAAACTAATCATTCCCGGATAACCTAGTTCGTATATCAACTTAGGTTGGAAAGTTTCAATTAGCTGCGTGGCACCAAATATTCGCGTTGAATTAGTGGCTCGTCCCACACCTCTACCGAGAGGTTTGTCAATGATAAAATTGTTGCTCTGCTCGAACTGATTAAAGAGAAACTGCTGGGGCGGTGCAGCATTCCAGCGGCTAACAAAACTCTCCCAGCGCTGCTCGATAATTCCTGGGTTAATTGCTGCACCGACAAACAGCAGAATTGCCAGTCCTGCACCGATGGGAATAAATCGTTTGAAATTAACTAATTGACCAGTGAGAACTAGCAGGATTGCCGTTGCTACGGGAACCATAACTAAAGCAGCTCTTTGACCGGAAATGACTGCATTGGCAAATACTAAAAACATGGCAAATAAACCGATAACTCGCCACCAGAATGAAGGATCGCAAAAGGCAGCAGCAAAGGTTAAAAAAGCATTAGAAATTAAGAACCACGCCCACTGCCAAGGCGCGACAAAAGTTCCCGGCAAGCGGACAAACTTGACTTCTGGACTGAACACCAAAGAACCACCGACAAAACATCTAGCTTCCAGCGTGGCTTTATATAATTCTGCTCCGGTCATTCCTCTGGTTCCCGCACACTTTCCACTTTGCAGCAACAGGTACTGAATCAAACCGAGAAGGCAGCAAACGATCGCCAAAACGATGTGCATTCGACTAAAAAACACCAAATCCTTCTTAGTGCGGAGCAGATAATAGCTACAAGCAATCAGCGGTATGTAACCTATCAATACTTTTAAGCCGAGAATTCCTTGCAAAATGGGCTTGTCGCCCTTCATAGGGTTGAGCTGCATCTCCCCGTTGACAAAAATTAAAGTCAGCATTGCCATCATCAACAGGATGCTGAAGGTAGAAAGCATTTGTTTGGGAATGAACAGGGGCAACTGTTTCTTTTTGCAGCTTTGAATTAGGGCGATGAGAGCTGGTATGTAGAAAGCATCTTTGGCTACTTGAAATGCAGCATTCCCGCCACCAATTGCATAAGTAATGGTACCGCTGAAAGGCAGGTAAATTAGAAAAGTCCACAAAGCTTGGCGAGGGTATTTGTAGGAAAGCAGCAAAATGCCTGCTGCTGTGCCTCCTGCAATAGCAATCTTAGGGCCGGCTACGAACAACAGGGGGATGCTGAGAGCAACGGTGACTAAGCAGCTTATGGCGATCGCCTGCACTAATTCATTGCGCTTTTCTGAAATTTTGCGTTTTTGTGCAGCTACTTCTTTTTTGCTGAGCGCTGTTGTTTTTTCGCTGTGCTTGTGTTTTGATTTCTTGAATTTGCGCTTGGTTTTCAGCATATAGCAGAAGGAAGAGGGAAAAGGAAAGAGGGAAGAAGGAAGAAGGAGAGAAGAAGGAAGAGGGACTTAGTTGCCTAAGAGAGAAAGAAGAAGCAATCGACCCCTTATGTTTGTGCAATTAATAACCTCCTCCCGTCACGGCAGTTCCTAGAATTTTTATAAGGCAATTATGTTGAAGGTCGAAGACACTCTGATGTAGAATGCTGGAGATGTATAAGGTAGAAGACAGAAGGAATAGAAGCGAAAAGATTTCGGCAGATGTGGTTACTTATTTTTAAAGTCAAGATCGAGAAAAATTATTGGTCGAGATTGTCGGTGTGACGCGGGCACAAATTACACAGGCGACCTTGTAGAATATAACTGCTGCATCTATAATGTACAAAAATGTACAAATCTCGAAAAAATAATTTTAATGTAGCGGTGAATATGAAATTAACAAAATTTGTATCGATCGGCATTGCCCTATTTTTAGGAGCAAGCGGGAGCATATTATCTAGCAGCAGTAGAGCATTAGGGGCAGAAAAAGTGGTCCTCACCTTTGGCCCGATCAGACAAGCCATCAATGTCACCGACTTAGAAGACTTTGCTAAAGACGGCACGACGACGCCAACCCTCCAACAAATTATCCGGTTCTCCAAAATGGACGCGCAAATACTGCGGGGATTCATGGGTTTAGAAATTGGTTTAAAGCCTGCTAATCTGGCGAGGGTAGTTTACAGCACCCCAGGAGAAAAAATTACTGACGACATCGGTCAAGCAATTCGGACTCAGCGCCGCACAGAAAGCGGGAAAGCTTTGCGGGCAGCGGTGATCCTGGCATCCGGGGATGACGGTAAGGTATCGCTGCTGGAAATCCTGAAAAAGTATCCTCTCAACGAGGTTTACGTAGATGTTGCCAGCCTTCGCACCGCTGTTGGGAAAGTTCAGAGTATAGCTGGAACTCTGCGAAGCCTGCTTCAAGATGTGACGAGATCGACAACTCGCACCGAAACTCCGATCGAACCTCGCCGCAGCGTGCAGCCAACAACTCCGCCTCCAGCGCCGCGCCGCGCAGCCCCCTTGCCAGCACCAGCGCCGCAGCCTGTGACGCCGGTCAGAGGGCTTTGGTAAAAAAATTATAAATGTGTCCTAAAGGCGGGTTCAAGTGGCTGTTGTGGCATTCTGCAGACACTTTTGAGACCAAACCCGCCCCGCCCTACCCCTATCCCAACCCCCAAAAGGGTTAGGACTTTTGTGAAAACTCCCAAAGCAATCAATTTTTCTTTAGCAATTTTTTGAGCAACTTAGGAATTTCTGAAGGTCGAGCCGCCACAGGTATGTCCGCCTCTTCAAAGGCAGCCATTTTGTTTGGGGCCTTAACTCCAAAGGCTTTCTGGGCAGCCGCCCGAGAACTGATCAGGATGCCGGCGTGGCCCAAAGACGGCCCTTTGGGAGCGTAGCGGCCGGCCAGATAAGCAACCACGGGTTTATCGATCGCCGAGGCGATGTAAGAAGCAGCAGCTTGTTCACTCCACCCGCCAATTTCCCCCACCAAAACCATCGCTTCCGTACTGTCGTCTTCGTCCAAAATTTGCAGCCACTGCATAAAAGAAGAACCGACAATCGCGTCGCAGCCAATACAAACCGCCATCGACTGTCCCAACCCAGCCTCCGTCAGTTCTAGGGCAACTTCGTAAGTCAAAGTGCTGCTGCGGCTGATCACTCCCACCGGGCCGGGAGTGTAAAATTCCTTGGGGTGAGTTCCCAGCAGCAGTTTGTCGGGCACAATAATCCCCGGACTGTTGGGCCCGATTACCAAAGTTTCCGTGGCTTCTGCTTTTCTGACTAAGTGCACCATATCCAGAGGAGGCACTCCCCCAGTAACGATCGCGATTTGCCGAATTCCTCCGGCGATCGCTTCTAAAGCAGCATCCAGCACCGAGTAAGCGTCTACCAAAATTACCGCAGTGTCAACGTGACCCACTGCCGCCACTGCTTGTTCTACCAAATCAAAAATCGGAATTCCCTCCACTTCCAGCCCCCCCCGACCGGGACTAACACCGGCGACTACATTCGTGCCGTATGCTTTCATCATCAGGGCGGCGCGGGTGGACGCGGGAGATTCTGTAATGCCCTGTACTAGGACTTTGCTTTCAGGAGTTAAATTCATTTTTTCCCACTTGACACTCGATCTGTAAAAAGCAGAAGGCCTTCATCTGTACAGAAATCTCATTTTTTGCCGATCGACTGCCGCTACTTGACGGAGGATACAGAAGCGGCCGCGGCCTCATCCAAAGTGCTAGCTAGCTGCACCGGCCACTGTCCCAAACGCTTTTTAACAGCATCAGCATCGATATCTACCAGCCGGAGCACAACTTGGATATGGCGGTTAGCGCGAGCTTTCCGTTCCAAATAGCCGGCTACTGCAGCGATTATTTCCTCGGTCTTGGAGGCGCTGCCCAAAATATTTACAAGTATCACCTTAACGCTTTTATCCTGAGCGACTAACTCCAGACCCAACTCCACGCGATCGCGCAGGGCATTTGCTGCATCGTAGCGGTCTAGGGAACCAATATTCACGAAATTAGCTGGTTTTCCTCCTTGGTGGGTTACAGCATCTAGAGTTGCCATTGTCAGGCCCACTCCGTTGCACAAAATCGCGATATTCCCGTCTAGTTCGATTAATTGCAGGGATTCGGAATTCGAGATTGAGGATTTAGATTTGGGGTCAAACTCCGGCGACTGCTGAACCTTGGACTGGGAATGGGAGCGATCGCCAGAGGCATGGGGACTTCTTCTTTCCCGTGCCAACCCGCTGCTTTGCTTTTTCCCCGATAGTGCGGCCAAATCTGGATGTCGCCCCAAGGCATCGTCGTTGGCGGTGACTTTACCGTCTAAAGCCATTACCTCTCCCGTCGGGCTGATGCCTAGAGGATTGATTTCTACTAGATCTAAATCTTTTTCGACAAACAGCCGGTACATTTTTTCGACAATGGTGCTCACCGATTGAATCAAGTCTCCCTGCAATCCCATTTTCAGCGTGAGACGCCTTGCGTAGAATGGGGAAAATTCTTGATCTACGGCAACTTGCTGCATTTGCTCGATCGACCCTTCGACATCCATACCTCCTTGGCTCGAACCCAGAAGCACCGGGCGGCGGGCTACGGGGTCTAGGAGTACCGCTAAGTACAATTCTTGGTCGGCGTTGTACTTTGCTTCTGCCAGCAGGACTTGGGGATATTCATCCTCGATCGGCAAATTAAAAATTGTTTGGGCGGCTGCTACTGCATCGATCGTATTTTCGACAAACTTGATACCGCCCGCCCGGCCACGTCCCCCAGCCCGCACTTGCGATTTGAGTACAACTGGGTAGGGAATTTTCAATCCTTTGAGGTCGGCGGGATTGTCAATCCGCTGCGACGGCAAAATCGGAATTGCCATCTGGCGAAATAAAGATTTAGCTTGGTACTCTAACAAATCCATTATCAATTACGGGTGACGGGTAGTTGGCAACAAGCAATTCGTCCTAATTGGCAATTCATAATTAATAGATAGTAATTGGTTTTTTGTCAAGTTAAAAGTTAAAAATTATCGCTTTTATCTTTTAATTTTCGACTTTTGTATTGCCGATTACTTATTCGCTATTGCCGCTCGCCGATTACCTATTACCTAAGCTGTTTCAGAGTGGTTCTTTCTCGAAATTGCCAAATTTTACTCTTAGGATATGGCGGGGAGATATTTGGCGAGCGTTGCTATTTTTTTGCCTCGGAAAATCTTCGGACGTTCGGCGATACTGTGCCTAGATATTTCTGCGAATTTTTTACTTGATGCTATTAGCAGCACCTTGATGGAGGGTTTTGACCCATTTGAGTCGCTTAGGCCGTACCGCAATCCGAGCCGTCACAGTCCCTACCAGCAGCCAGTGGAACATATACACAGTACCCCGCAGCGTTTGCAGCAAGGTGACAAAAACTCTTTTAAAGTCAAATTTGGTCTCTTTGCGAGTGCGGCGCAAACCGACAAACATTCCCACCACCGACAATGTAAGGGTCATAAAAGTTATGGGACTGGCGATCGGCATCCGGCGCAGTGCAATTGACATCACAAAGTCGGGTAGCGCTACTGTGGGTAAGAAATATTGAGATACCCAAAATCCAAATAAATCCCAAGTTTTCCCAGTTCCCATGCGGTTCCGCAAAATTAGCCGCCAGTAGTCAAGATAACGCTGATAGCCACCTTCTGCCCAGCGATTGCGCTGGTGCCACAGAGCGCGAGCGTTAGTGACTCCTTCTTCTGACACGGCCGGGAAAGCGAGAAATTCAATGTCCCATCGGTTTAGGTGCAGCCTCACCGTCAAATCCAGGTCGTCGGTAATCGTCTCCTCGTTCCAGCCTCCGCAGCTTTCCAAGGCGGTGCGGCGCATGAATTGGCCGTTACCGCGCAATTCTCCAATGCCGCCGATCGCAATCCGCTGCTGCTGGAAAAAACTGTCCAGAGCCATTTCTGCTTCTTGGCCACGAGTCCAAAAATTTACCGAAGCATTGGCGATGGCTTTTCTGACTTGCACAGCCCCTACCTTTTCTCCTTGGAACACTGGCAGCACCCGGCGCAGCAGATCCGGCGTTACCGTCGCGTCGGCGTCAAATATTCCGACAAATTCCCCGCGAGTCAGGGGTAACACTTGATTCAGGGCTCCAGACTTCCCGCCGCTGGCATTTGCTCCTCTGCGAAATACTTTGAGCTGGGGGTACTTTTTGGTTAGCTGTTCCAATACTAGCGGCGTGCCGTCGCTGCTGTGATCGTCGATCGCCCAAACTTCGTAGCGGTCGATCGGATAATCTACATTGCAGATGGATTCTACGAATCGGGCAATCACCGCTTCCTCATTTTTCGCTGCCACCAGCAGCGACACGTAAGGCCAATCCTCTCGACTTTCATCGGCAAGAGGTGGCAGTGCGGGCTTGGGCGAAGCAAACAAAACTCGAAATGCTTGCATCCACAGCAGTCCCGTCAACCCCCAGACTACCCACGCACCCCAAGAAATCAAGTGCACGGCGATCGTGCCGGCCCAAATCGCAGTCAGCACTGCGGCGGCTTTTCCGCGGCGTCCCCGGTACAGATTTTGAGGAAAGGAGGGAGTTCCCGGCACAGACACCGCAACCGGGAGATCTGCTTTTGTTTCCGCGTCAAACACCCTGTCGCCAATGTCTGGTATAGCAAATACTTTGCTGAGCTTCGAGTGCGAGGTCAAACTCTTGAGCTCTTCTTGAGCTAAATCAGAGATGTCCAAGTTAAGCTCGCTGCGAGCGTCGTTTTCTGGCCAAGAACTCTCCTGCATAGGTTACTTGATTCAACCACCAATAGTTTTTGATTTTAGATATAAGCATCTACTGTATCAGTTTCTGAGCTTTTGTCGAAAGCGGACGGGAGGACAACTAGCGGGTTCGGTACTTGTACTGCCCTGGTAAACGGGCATTGCATAGAGTATTTGGGTTGACTTTTGCTTGCGATCGACCAGGAATATCTGCTAGTTTTTTCAGGGGATCTAAACTATCTGTTAGTAATAATTGTCTGAGGTGGAAATATGTCTATTCCTCAACTCAAGCCAGCCGATGACAAAGAAGTGAAAGTCTACGCGCCTTTCTGTCAAGAGCCCAGGCGTAAGTTTTTACCGCACGCTATTGGCCTCTACAAGCTCAAAAGCTTGGAGGGGGCAAGAAAAATTGACGGCGGGGACAGCGTGCCGTTTGTCGCTAGTTGGAATATCTCGTCGCTGCCGATCGACTTAACCCGCTGTCGGGTGTTGTTTGACGGCAATGCTGAACTCAGCTACGAAGTGACTATGCAAAGCTCTGAGTTTGTTAGTTGCTTAATTGAGGTTCTCCTGACTTTTCAGCGAACTCGTACCGTCGATTTTTCTAAAACGTTTTACCGCAAGCTGATGCGAATGGATGAATAACTTTCACCGCAGTAGCACTCCCGAAAGTCCGCAATTGACAATCAAGCAATTTAATCCGGGGCCCCCGGATTGATTCGGGGAGTGAGAAAAAAGCTCCGAATCCCGATCGCCAGCCCCCGGATTTATCAGTGGGCTTGCTTTCTTCAATTCTTGAATCTAAAATCTAAAATCTAAAATCGATTGACGGGCGCTATAACTGGCGCACCAATAGTGTAAAGCCACGACGGCAACATTACATGATTGGTGCACCAGCCCTATTTGAGAAGCGGAAAGAGTAAGTGAGTTCTTGGAGCATTCTCAATAATCCCTTTGGGGGTCAGCACTTATCCCCATTCCTCAAGTAAATCTACTGAAGTTTTCAGTTAAGCGTGATACAGATTTCGCGTAGGGACTCAGGCAAAGCCTGAGTCCCTACCTGTATTTCATCCAATTGAAAACTGCTGTATTTGTTGTGGGACAAGCCCGCCTATTTCGGACATTGGTGCTGTGCGAGTACGCGCGACCGAAGCTATCGCCGTTAGGCGAATCGCGCCGTCCGATTTCGTTCAAATTTTGCGACTCGGTAGATGAGAGGAAAGCGCTGTAGATCCGCCCAAGGAAAATCAATCTACAGCCATTGAACTGCGATCGGGCTAGCATCGCAATCAGCCCAAAGGCTGCGGAAATGCCAGCCCACGCCACCAGGCAATTTATGTGTTTAGAAGCTAGAAACCCGATTCTAAGCAGCTTATTACTCGCAGTGTCAACGCTCAGTTTGAACGCGGGCGAGCGCACTAATAATTAATAACTAATAATACATCTCAATATTCAATTATCTGCAAAAATGATGAGACAAGCACCAGGCTTGATTCCTAGAAACTACCTGTAGTATAACAATCCTTGCAGGATCTGTGTTTTTTATTTTACAAAATGGTATTAATATCTAAAATTAACAATAAGAACGGCTAAATTGTTATAATTAAAATCTGTTTATAAAGGAATTATGGGCAATAAATACTGCTCAAAAATGGCTGGTAAAACAAACAATTTCAAAACTGCTTTCCCAAAATAATGTCAAAAAAATGCGAAGACAAGGGTTGCCAATCGGTGAATAAAAGGTTCACTCAAAAAATATAGCTGTGCAAAAGCGGCAAAATCGAGTATAATAACAGGGCGAAATTGAGTCGCAGTTCAGAAATACTGTTGAAAAAACTAAATTTATTGAAATAGACAGGTGCAAATTGAGGATTGAAGGCGTACCCAAATTGACTAAATATTTGCT